>NZ_CFHWOM010000004.1:0-198499 GCF_984391705.1 Vibrio sp.
AATACTTTGTTGCCGTCGCCCCATTCAACGCCTTCTGGGAAGTGGTGTACAGCAATGCCTGTGGTTTTCACCATTGAGCGCGTGTCAGTCGTGCCGTGAGGAATTGCGATGCCGTTGCCGAGAAACGTTGAGTTCTGGTTTTCTCGGTTTAGCATTCCTTCTACATAACCTTGTTTTACCAGACCTTTGTCTGTCAGGCTTTTCGCGATGCTTTTGATCGCTTCAAACTTATCTGTAGCGGATTGAGATAGGGTAATGTCGTTTTTACTTAGCTTAAGCATGGTGCTTCTCCAGCCTTAAGGTCATTATTTCTAATTCATCTTGGTTACGCAGCGTTTGGTTTGCGTAACACGTGTATCTGTTGTTGCTGAATTCAATTTATTCACTAAGAAGTATGCTTAACAATTAACTGAATCGATTCAGCATTTGGGCAAATTTTTAAAGCATTCAGCGAAACCGTTTTTAAATCAGGGGGTAATCAATCATTGTTTTGTTGTGCCTATCACTTAGTAAAAAAGCTCTGCAATGAGTGATTTTGGTGATTCTCGTCAATTTTTAAGTTTTGCTGAATCCTTTCAGCTTTTATACTGAATCGGTTCAGCATATAATTCAACTTATCGAAGGATCATTGATGTATTAATATGATCCTGCGCACAGAACAAGGTTGAGAATATGACACTGGATGAGGTAGCCAAATTAGCTGGCGTTTCCAAAACAACAGCAAGCTACGTGATTAACGGTAAGGCCCAAAAATACCGTATTAGTGAGAAGACACAGCGTAAAGTGATGGAGGTGGTTAATGAGCATAACTATCGCCCGGACTTAGCTGCGTCAACGTTGAGAGCAGGGCACAGTCGTTCGTTTGGTCTAATTATTCCAGATCTAGAGAACACGAGTTATGCGCGTCTTGCTAAATTGCTTGAACAGAATTCTCGCTCGGCAGGTTACCAAATACTGATTGCTTGTTCAGATGATGACCCTGAGACAGAAGTGAGTGTTGTTCAGGCCTTAGTAAGTCGTAAAATTGATGCGCTATTTGTTGCGAGTGTTATTCCAGAGGCAAGTGATTTCTACTTAGAGTTACAAAATAGCGGAACGCCTGTGATAGCCCTCGATCGCCCACTCGATGATGAGCACTTTTCATGTGTGATTAGTGAAGATTTTGGTGCGTCTTTTGATTTAACTCAGTCCGTACTGGGTGACACTGTAACCAAGGTGGGTTTAATCGGTGCTTTACCAGAGCTTAACATCTCAAAAGAGCGAGAACTTGGTTTTTTATCAGCTGCAAAGCAATCGGGAGCACAAACACTGCTTGGTTATGGCAAGCATTTCAATCGTATCGATGGAAAACAAGTACTTGAGCAGTGGATCGCAAATAATGAGCTGCCTGATGCGCTCGTGACAACGTCCTATACGTTGTTGGAAGGCGTGCTAGATGTATTGCTAGAACATCCGAAATTGGTAGGGAAAATTAATATTGCCACTTTTGGCGATAACAGGTTGCTTGACTTCTTACCGGTAAAAATCAATTCACTACCACAACAATTTGAACTGATAGCTGACAGTGCGATGGCTCTTGCGCTTAATGCCGCGTCTAAACGCTACCAAGCGGGTATCGAGCTGGTACCTAGAAAAATAATTGTAAGACGAAACTAAAATAAAAGCCTAGTCACTAACTAGGCTTTTATTTAAAAAATCAGTCATGTTATAGCTGGAAACGAACAGACATCGTAATTTGCGGCCCGTACAATCCGTTATTACGAGTTTCCGCGGAAAGCGATAATTGTTCGGTAGAGTGGAAGCGCACTCCCGCATGGAAAACTGAAGCATCTTTATTACGCCCAACTCGAGCGGTTGCTTCGATCTGATCCGTAAGCCAAATACGGGTACCGATGTTCATTTCTGTTTGGGTTCGGTTGTCGCGGCTAGAATCGTCGGGAAAGTCAACGTAGTGCAATAACAGTTGCCCGTAGATATCGGCAAATTGCGATACTGGTCCATTAAAACCAATACCGCCAGCGACATCGTAGTCGCCATCAAACTGTGAGTCGATGCGAGCTACTAAGTGAGAGTTTTCGGTAAGAAATGTGCTTACCTCAACGCCAGTGCTTTCTGGCCCAATTGACGTACGTAGCTCTCCATAGGTGTAGTTAAAGTTGTTGGCTTGTGCCATTCCTGTTAGGCCAGCACATGCGATAGCGCTCGCGACAATAAACTTTTTCAAAGTAGTCTCCGACTTACATCAATTTTTTGACTCTGCATTTGGCTTGCAATATACAAGCCAAATAGTAACGTAATTGTCGGATAATGAAACAGTTTTACAAAATTTGGATGTGGTCTACCTCAATTTCTGGCGTTTTTCCGCCTTCGTATTCGCCAAACAAACGAACCTTAGTCGTTGCATCTACTGATTCAGTCATATTGATGTCATCATCTAGCTCGACTTGAATCTCTGTCTCGCCATCAGAAAATATGAATTCGTCTTTTCGAGTTTGGCGCAGTAAATAACCATCAACGACGACATCTTTTTCTGTAAAGTAGCCTGTATCTTCGAGTAAAGAACTCACAGTAACAACATCTACCGGGCCAGAATAACGAATGCCATTACTCGCGTGAGAATCTTTTGCCAGTGCGATAGTTGGTACAAGTACAACTGCTGCGACAGTGCTAAGAATAATTGATTTAACGTTCATAAAATATCCCCTTAATTTCTTTGGTTAACGGTGTCATTAAACCGCATTTGGTTTGAACGGCGTCTGAGAGGAACATTCATATTCGATTCATTATTGAGTATTGGGTTCGAAAACCGCTATTATCTTTGTCTATTCAGTCAATTATCATCAGTGGTACCATGCAATCGACGCTACAAGCACTTATGGTGCAAGGAACAACATCAGACGCAGGTAAAAGCGTTCTCGTGGCAGCTTTATGCCGCGTATTGGCAAGAAAAGGAATAAACGTCGCTCCTTTTAAGCCGCAAAATATGGCGCTAAACAGTGCGGTTACCCAAGATGGTGGCGAAATAGGGCGTGCACAGTACGTCCAAGCGGTAGCGGCTCGTGTTGATGCTCATGTTGATATGAATCCAGTCCTGTTGAAGCCCTGTACAGACACTGGTGCTCAAGTCATTGTTCAAGGCAAAGCGGTAGCTGATATGAATGCTATCGGTTACCAGAGTTATAAGGAGTTCGCGCTACCTTACGTGATGCAATCTTTTGCACGACTTCAGGAGCAATACCAATCCGTAATGATTGAAGGTGCGGGGAGCCCTGCTGAAATTAACTTACGCAAGAATGATATTGCCAACATGGGCTTCGCAGAAGAGGCGGATGTTCCAGTCATCATCGTCGCTGACATCGACAAAGGAGGCGTTTTCGCACACTTAGTGGGTACGCTCGAGCTACTGTCCAAGTCAGAACAAAAGCGAGTAATTGGATTTGTCATTAACCGATTTAGAGGCGACATTGCGTTATTACAGCCTGGTTTAGACTGGCTTGAGGAAAAGACCGGAAAACCTGTCATAGGTGTATTACCTTATCTGCATGGTTTCGATCTAGAAGCAGAGGATGCGATTAATAGTAATCAAATCACAAGTGAACGCGCTTCTTTAAATGTTTTGGTGCCTGTGTTCCCGCGAATCAGTAATCACACTGATTTTGACGCACTACGTAGCAATCCTGATATCAACCTTCGCTTCGTGGGCCAAGGAGAGCCGCTGGCAAACGGCGATCTGATCATTCTTCCGGGCTCTAAGTCTGTGCGTTCTGACCTCGATTATCTTAGACAACAAGGTTGGGATAAAGATATTGCGCGCCATTTACGATATGGCGGTAAGGTCATCGGAATTTGTGGTGGGTATCAAATGCTTGGGGAGGTCGTCAGCGATCCGTTAGGGATTGAAGGTGAAGCAGGTCAAACAGAAGGTTTGGGTTTCTTACGGCTTAAAACAGAGCTCGCTGCCAATAAAACCCTGACCAATGTTCAGGGCGTGATGACATTAGGGGACAATCAGGTCAATGTCACAGGATATGAGATCCATGCCGGTGTAACCAGCATTAATGAAGTTTCTCCAATTAAGCTGGCTTCTGGTGTTAAGGAAGGGGCAATCAGTGACTGCAATCAAGTGTTTGGTACCTATTTACATGGTATCTTTGATAGTCCGGAAGTTGTCCCAGCGGTTGCAAGCTGGTTAGGTCTTGATCATATCGCAACCGTCGACCACAAACTAAATCAAGAAAAAGCGATTGAGCGTATCGCAGATGCGGTAGAAGAGCATCTCGATCTCAATAAGCTTTGGCCAATGCTGGAATTCTAAGTTAGATGACCTTTTATCGAATAGCCATATACACTGTGTTACTGTGCGCAAGCTTTACCGTAAGTGCTAAAGAGAAACTGCGAGTGTATGCAGCCTCCTCAATGACCAACGCGCTAAACCAAATTACGGAACAGTTTGAGCGTAGTCATGACGTAAATGTTACCGTCGTATACGGCGGTAGTTCTTCTTTAGCTCGCCAGCTTGCTAATGGAGCTCCAGCTGACTTGTTTGTGTCGGCCAATAGTAAATGGATGAATTACCTAGTTAAAAAAGGGATAATTAACAGTGACAACGTCACCAACTTGATGTCAAACGAACTCGTGGTTGTTGCTCCGAAGGGTGCCAATGGTAGCCTCGATATTAACGATGTGGAAGCTTGGTTAACAAAACTTGAAGATGGACGGCTATCAATAGGCCAGACAAATGCTGTACCTGCGGGGATTTACGCTAAACAGGCACTAGTCAATTTAGGCGTGTGGGACCAAATCAGCTCTCGACTTGCACCGACAAATAACGTGCGTATAGCCCTCGCGCTGGTTGAAAGGGGGGAGACGCCATTAGGTATCGTTTATCATACTGACGCCATTAGTAGTGACACTGTCACAAAAATGGCTACATTACCAAGCACATCGCATGATTCAATTGTATACCCAGTCGCCTATTTTAATGAACGAGAAACAACTCAAGCTTTTATGTCTTATCTTACCAGCAAGGAAGCCCTTGCCACTTTTCACTCTTTTGGATTTAAGTAGGTGTTAGCTTTGCTGTCTGATTACGAAATTGAAGCGTTAACATTAAGTTTAAAAGTCGCTGCTTATTCCGTCATTTGGTTAATCCCTGTTGGCATTGTTGTAGCCTGGTTACTTTCAAAGCGGGACTTTTGGGGTAAAAGCCTATTAGATAGTATTATCCACCTTCCTCTGGTTTTACCCCCTGTTGTAATCGGTTACTTGTTGCTCATTGCCTTGGGAAGGCAAGGATGGGCTGGTCAGTGGTTATATGAACTACTTGGCGTTTCGTTCGCATTTAACTGGAAGGGCGCGGTAGTTGCGTGCTTTGTGGTGTCTCTACCGTTAATGGTTCGCTCGATAAGGCTAAGCTTCGATAGCGTTGATCATAAATTGGAACAAGCGGCGTCTACTCTAGGTGCGTCACCTATAAAAGTATTTTTTACGATTACGCTTCCCTTGATTGTTCCTGGAATCATTACCGGAACAATGCTGTCTTTTGCTAGGAGCTTAGGTGAATTCGGCGCAACGATCAGTTTCGTATCGAACATCCCAGGAGAAACCCAAACCATACCACTTGCTATGTACAGCTTCATTGAAACACCAGGCATGGAAAGCGAAGCGATGAGGCTTTGTATTATTTCAATTGCCATTGCCCTTGCATCAATGATGGTTTCTGAATGGTTGTCTCGTGTGAGTAAAACACGTTTAGGAGGCAGTGCGTCATGACTCTTAATATCCGGTATCAACAACAACTCGGAGAGCAACGTTTTGATATAGATTTGGAATTACCCCCTAAAGGTATTTCCGCTATTTTTGGTCGTTCTGGCGCTGGCAAAACATCTTTGATTAATGTTGTTTCAGGACTGAGTACACCGGACATAGGCAGTATATCCATTAATGGAGATCTGCTCTATGATTCCCAGCTTAAGGTAGATGTTCCTACGCATAAAAGGAATGTGGGCTATGTGTTTCAAGATGCGCGATTGTTCCCACATTATAAAGTAAAAGGTAATTTACTGTATGGCGTAAAACCTTACGATAGAGAGCACTTTATTCAAATTGTTGAACTACTGGCCCTAGAGCCATTACTCGGCAGATACCCGAACCAACTTTCTGGAGGGGAAAAGCAGCGCGTGGCAATTGGGCGTGCCTTGTTGTCAAAGCCAAACATACTTCTTATGGATGAGCCCTTGGCATCACTCGACCTCCCTCGAAAAAGGGAAGTGCTTCCGTTCCTAGAGCGGCTGGCCCATAGCGTTGAGATACCCATCATCTATGTATCCCATAGCTTGAATGAAGTCCTCAGACTTGCAGAAAATATGGTTGTCATTGATGACGGTAAAATTGCGGCTTCAGGAACACTGGAGCAGGTGTGGTCTTCGAAAGCGATGAAACCTTGGCAATCATTCTCAGAGCAAAGTTCGCTGTTTGAAGCGATTGTCGCTGAGCATAGCGAGGACTACGCGCTTTCGAAGGTTCATTTAGCACCAGATGTAAGCTTATGGGTCCAAAAAATAGATGGCAACGTAGGAGACAGTGTAAGGCTTCAAGTTCGCGCGAATGATGTATCCTTAGTGTTCGATAAACCGCAACGCACGTCCATTAGGAACATCATTAAGTCTAAGGTAGCGGCGATAGAAACCCATCAACAGTCAGATAAACAAAGTGTTTCAGTCACATTAAAACTGTCAGAATCTTGTTTTCTTGTTGCGACGATTACAACCTGGGCGAAGGACGATCTTCAATTGGTAGAAGGGATGGAGTTGTACGCGCAGATCAAAGGGGTGAGTGTGACTCAAAGGGATGTGGTTATCGCATAAAAGAAACGCCGCAATATAGCGGCGTTTTTTGTCATTTATTACTTAGCGAAAACGTCGGTAAAATCACGCTTTAGAATAGGGTCACGACGCGCTTTCTTGATTTGCTTAACCATATCTTTCACACAGTTGTGTAGGACTTGGTCAAGCAGTTGAGCGCGGTATTCTTCTTTTTGTTCATCAGTCATGCCTTCAGGTAGGTTTAGAGTTGGGAACTCTTCCATAACATTAATACCTGCAAACGCCTGACTTACTGAAATTAGTGCGTGGAACTGCTCGAAGTTATCGAGTACATTTTGCGCACTGTTTGGAAGTTCATTCCAAGCTTCACGAACTGCTTCTTCTGAAACTTCATGGATTGACGTTACCATGTTGTGCATTGCTTCAGGTACTTCATCAAATTCAATAACTTGGCGAAGTTCAGCAGAAACAGTTGCTAAGTCTACAGTTGGTTGTTCTGTTTGATTAACGTCAGACATTATATATTCTCTTAAAAAATGTGTGTTTAACGGCGCTATCGTAAAAAACTAGCGATAAAAGTCAACCTTAGTTGGCTGAATCTACTTACCTGAAGTATGATTTGCTTATAACCTCATCATATACGGATAGTGATAAACCGAATGTTACAAGCCTCTGGTTCATCAATGAAAATTTTGCTTGTCGATGATGTTCAGATGGAACGCATGCAGATGGCAATACGTCTCAAACAATTGGGACATACGGTAGAGATGGCCAGTTCAGGAGAGCAGGCATTAGATATATACCCGCAATTTGAGCCTGAGCTGATTCTGTTGGACGTCTCAATGCCAAATATGAACGGGTTCGAGCTCTCCACTAAAATCCGTGAACTGTACCCTGAATGGGTACCGATTATCTTCTTAAGCAGTCACGACGAACCAACGATGATAGCCAAAGCCATCGACGCTGGAGGCGACGATTATCTTATCAAGCCCGTAGACAAGGTCGTGTTGAATTCTAAGCTGATTGCAATGCAACGTATCGCCTTTATGCGACGCGAATTAAAACAAAAATCTATCGCTCTAGCGAAAGCCAATGAAGCTCTAGCTAAACTCGCACAAGAAGATGGTCTTACCAACGTTAAGAATCGACGCTACATTGATGAAAAGCTGAATGAGATGATATTAGTACATGGACGCCATGGCTTGCCCCTTAGTATCATTCTGCTCGATGTGGACCATTTTAAAGCCTACAACGACAACTACGGCCATATACAAGGTGATCGCTGCTTGAAAAGTATTGCTCAAGCCCTATCTGAACTGTTTGTGCGTGGAGGCGAGATAGTCGGAAGGTATGGCGGTGAGGAATTTGTTGTACTCCTTAGCCATACAGATCGTGAAAAACTTCTTACTGATGCCACCAGAATCCAGAATAAATTAGCAAGTCTCAACATCGTTCACGATTATAGTGACGCCTCTAACCTAGTGACAGTGTCACAAGGCTTGTTGCATTTGTCTCCTAATGGTAGAGAAAGTGCCGAATCCTTGTACCACAAGGTAGATCAAGCCCTGTATAAGGCAAAACAAGCCGGTAGAAATTGTTTTCAAATAGTCGATTAAGTAATTGATACTTGCGGTCGTCATAGATTAAAAGTAATTTATTCAATTATTTTCTGTACCATTGATTCCATTACCTATGAAGCTTAAACGCTTTGTTCGTTCACTCCCAGCTATAATTGCGCTACCTGTCAGCTTGCAAGCAAGCGGCAATGATGCTTTTCGCAACTACCTTGAGCAGGCCTTTGCTACCTCAATCGTATTGACCGACAGTGATGTGTTTACTGTCGGTGTTCATGACTTTGACCCTAACGATTGGTTTAACCTACAGAATGAAGAAATTGGCTCTGAAGAGTCAGTTCGACTTCGTCAACAGATCGCCGTAACGACAATTCCTTATACAATTGAGCTCAGCCCTTTGGATGCTGATCACCAACAGACGTTGTTTACTCGATTTTCCGCTATTCGTTCTCGTCAAGATTTTGATATACCTTCTATTGATGTAGAAGACTTTAATGATGAATACATATTGGGTGGCTTTGCTGCATATCGCTACGCTTACAGAATCACCGATGCATGGACCATTACACCGGGTATTGGGCTGCATCTTCAATACTTTAGGAATAGTCATGACTATCGAAGCGATTTGTCTAATGAGTACATAAAACCACAAGTTGATGGCATTCTGTTTAATACCGATGCATGGGCGCTAAGTTACGAGCCTCATATCGAAGCCAAATACCTAAAACTAACGGAGTGGGGAAGCTGGAACTTTTCGTCTACATTCCACTATTTTTATGGGGTTGGATGGGGCGAAGCAAACAATGGTGATGTAGGCAACCCAGAGGGATGGTACATGGCCAACGGAGCAGAAGTCTATTACAACGTCAGTCGACTGGGTGAAAGTGTTCAATCAATATACGCAAGCTTGCGCCGAATCGAAATAGGAGGGGATACCAGTGAACCACTTGGCACTCCTTATTATTATGAAGGCTCCGTTGGCTGGTTGATGACCCCACCATTTCGCTCGGACCTAATCGACAACGTGGGTATCGGTTTAAACATCAACTATGGAAGTGCTCTGCGAGGAGGCAGTATTGTCTTCTTCTTTAACCAAATTGATTAAACCTACTTCCTTAGCTGATGCAGACTTGATTACGACCACCTTTTTTCGCCTTATAGAGAGCTTCATCTGCTCTCTTAAGTACAGCCTCAAAGTTGGTTGATTCAGAGCTGTCGCAAACCCCGATGCTAATAGTGATGTTTACTAGATCACCGTTCTTGTTTTTGCCGCGTTTCTTTTGCCCAATCTTCTTGTCTTTAGGCCTACTGTCAAGATCTCGCAGAATCATATCGTATGACTCAATAGTACTTCTAAGTAGCTCTAAATGATCTTGAGCTTGATCGGCAAGTTTCCCTTTAAACAAGACCGTAAACTCTTCACCACCATAACGATAGATTCTCGCTCCGCCACCAATATGTTTCATTTTACTTGCTACTAAACGAAGTACGTCATCTCCGGTATCGTGGCCATAGGTATCGTTAAACGACTTAAAATGATCGATATCTATCATTGCGATGGTAAATTTTTTGCCTAAATGCCGAATGTCTGAATCCAGTGCCAATCGCCCAGGTATATCAGTAAGCAGATCCTTGAATGCCAGTTCATAGCTTGCTGACAGTAGGTAAATCAGCAGAAGAATACCCGACAAAGAAAACATCATGCTGGATATATATGGTACGTGGAAGAACACAAACGTCACAGACGAGAGCAACGCTGAAGAGTAAATCACTACGTCAACGATTCGATTCATACTTGCAACACAAATAGCAAACGTTAAGACCATTGCTAGCAAGTAAACAACTAAAATAAAAGGAATTTTTGAGACATTTGGCACGACAAATAGGAAGGTATTATTGATATTATCGAACCCACCTTTGGTAAAGTGATCAAGGATTAAATAGCACCATCCAACCAACAGGCTTAATGTAACAAGGTAAATAGCGAAAGATTTTGAAAATAGAGCTCTATTTTTGTGACTAAATACTAGCGCTAGTGCTACGGGCAATATGAATGCTAGAAGGGACAACTCAAGAATGGTAGTGCCTGCAGATAAAGGCGTTTGCAAACGGTATTGAATATACCAATAAGCAGCAAGCATTGCTGCCGAACACATCGCTATACGGCTTTGCTTGAATGCATGCGAAAGGGCAAAGCAACAGAAGAACAAAACATAGGGCAAGTTACTCAGAATACCGAGGTTAGACCGAGTGAAAAATATCGCCGATTCGAGGCCGGTGTAGATAAACGTCAACAATAGCAATGGAAACGCAAGGCGAAACCAATGTGTAGTGACGATAGAGAATGACATTATTGAATCAAGCCTAAGATTACTAACTAAAAAGTAAATATATTCGCTTAGAATACTTTGATTTGATGAATTTCCAAGCTTTTTACTAAACTTATAGTTGAAAACTGGTTGTATGAATGATTAATGTACAAAATATCGACATTAATAAGGCTGTTTAGATAGATTACTTTAGAACACACAGATAACAATACACTTTAAAGGAGTTAAGGTTTATGCAGATTAGTGTGGATGTTCACAATTACATGGAAACGTTAGTAGGACAGGTTCTTGCTCAACCAGAGTACAATGACAACTTTAACCATGAGCAACTTGCTGATTTGGCGTGCCTAGCTCTAAGTCAGCTGAGACCTGTTTATATTCGTCATGATATCGATTTTTTGTCGGCTTTACCTGAAGAGCGACTGGTAACATTAAAAAAATATGCAATAAACGCTGTCGCTGCAGCTATGCCAATGGTCATTGACGACCGTCGGAAAAATCGCAATGATGATATCCCTATCATTTTCAGTAAACCTAACTTTGACGATGATATTGAGTTGGAGTGGTTTGAAAGACCCATCCTCAGTCAAGACAAGAAATAAAAGGAGCTAGTAGTGGGGTTATTTTCTCGCTTGTTTGGCAGTAAAACACCAGCACAACCCGTTGAGGTAGAGCCAATTAATTACAAAGGATACCTCATTTATCAAGAAGCGCTCCAAGAGGGAGGTCAGTATCGTATCGCTGGCCGTATAACGAAAGAAATTGGGGGAGAGCTCAAAGTTCACCGTTTCATTCGGTCTGATGTACTAGCTAGTCAAGCAGATGCCGACGAGTTTATGCTGAAAAAAGCACAAATGTTCATAGATCAAATGGGCGATAACATTTTTCAGTGATTTAGCATTCCAAGTTGACAAACATCATAAATTTAAGAGTCATTAGCCGTTATGCTGATGGCTCTTTTTGTTTTGTACCAACATTTAATCTATTGTTTTAACGGTCATTTTGCTTAACTGGTTCGACCTCTATGCACTGGGTGTGCGGGTTGTAAAAAACGAATCTAAAAGCATGATGTTTCATTACCAACAGTTATATGTAATGAGAATTTGTCTATTTGTGACATTTTACTTGAAGTGTATAAATGAGTTGGACAAAAAGAAAACAATTAACGTTGCGAATAGTCAAGGAATAGCTAATGCAAATTGGTGTGCCAAGAGAAATACTTGCGGGAGAAACGCGAGTGGCTGCTTCGCCAAAGTCGGTTGAGCAGTTATTGAAGTTAGGGTTCGATGTTGTCGTCGAGTCTGGAGCGGGGGAATTAGCGAGTTTTGACAATACTGCATTTGAAAGTGCAGGTGCAAAAGTCGTATCAAAGGATGAGGTTTGGCAATCTGATCTGATTTTTAAAGTTAATGCGCCAATTTCCGACGAGGAAACTGACGAAATCGCTTTAATCAAGGATGGTGCAACCCTAGTTAGTTTTATATGGCCAGCTCAAAACCCTGAGTTAATGGAAAAGCTTTCGAGTAAAAACATTAACGTGTTAGCGATGGATGCAGTGCCACGTATTTCAAGAGCTCAGTCGTTGGATGCGCTTTCATCTATGGCAAACATCGCTGGTTATCGAGCGGTGGTCGAAGCGGCACATGAGTTTGGTCGATTCTTTACAGGCCAAATAACGGCTGCCGGTAAAGTTCCACCAGCAAAAGTTTTGGTTGCTGGTGCAGGGGTGGCAGGTCTCGCAGCAATCGGCGCTGCGGGTAGCCTAGGAGCCATCGTTCGTGCTTTTGACGTTCGCCCTGAGGTTAAAGAACAAGTTCAGTCTATGGGTGCAGAATTCTTAGAAGTTGACTTCAAAGAAGATTCTGGTGCTGGAGACGGTTACGCTAAAGAAATGTCTGACGAGTTCAATAAGAAAGCCGCTGAACTGTACGCAGAACAAGCAAAAGACGTTGACATTATTGTTACTACGGCATTAATACCTGGTCGCCCAGCACCCAAGCTTATTACCAAAGAAATGGTAGATAGCATGAAAGCGGGTAGCGTTATCGTCGATTTGGCTGCAGCTAATGGCGGTAACTGTGAATACACCGTAGCAGATCAAGTGATCACCACTCCGAACGGAGTAAAGGTTGTCGGTTACACGGATATGGTTGGCCGCTTACCAACTCAATCTTCTCAACTTTATTCAACTAACTTAGTTAACCTTCTTAAACTTCTGTGTAAAGAAAAAGACGGTAATATCGACATTGATTTTGAAGATGTTGTTTTGCGCGGTGTTACTGTAGTGAAAGATGGGGAAGTAACTTGGCCAGCTCCACCAATTCAGGTGTCAGCTCAGCCAGAGCAAAAGCCAGCAGCTCCTGTAGCTAAACCAGAACCTAAAGTGGAAGAGCCAGTATCACCAGTTAAGAAGATCGCTGGGTTAGTCGTTGGCCTAGGTGCTTTTGCGTGGATCGCATCTGTCGCACCAGCTGCGTTTCTTGCTCACTTTACAGTCTTCGTACTAGCTTGTGTCGTTGGTTATTATGTCGTGTGGAACGTTACTCACGCTCTACACACACCTTTGATGTCAGTGACGAATGCAATATCAGGCATCATTGTTGTTGGTGCATTGCTTCAGATAGGCCAAGGTAATGGTGCCGTATCAGTCTTGGCATTTATTGCGGTATTGATTGCGAGTATCAATATTTTCGGTGGTTTTACCGTCACCAAGCGCATGCTTGAAATGTTCCGTAAAGATTAAGGAGTAATAGGAATGTCTGCAGGATTAGTACAAGCAGCTTACATTGTTGCTGCTTTATTCTTTATTTTTAGCTTAGCTGGTTTGTCGAAGCAAGAATCTGCGAAAGCGGGTAACTACTACGGCATCGCGGGTATGGCGATCGCTTTGATCGCAACGATCTTTGGCCCAGATTCTCAAGGTTTGGGTTGGATCATCGTAGCAATGGTAATCGGTGGTGGTATCGGTATCCATTATGCAAAAAAAGTCGAGATGACCGAAATGCCTGAACTTGTTGCGATCCTTCACAGTTTTGTGGGTATGGCAGCAGTTTTAGTTGGCTACAACAGTTATATCGATGCTCCAGTAATCGCCTCATTAAATCCCCAAGAAGCTCACGCAGCGCACGTCATTCACTTAGTTGAAGTTTTCTTAGGTGTATTTATTGGCGCAGTAACGTTTACAGGCTCTGTTGTGGCATTTGGTAAGTTGAGAGGCATTATCTCTTCATCGCCACTTAATTTGCCGCATAAACACAAAATGAACCTGGCGGCGATCGTTGTTTCTACGCTACTTATGATTTACTTCGTAAAAGCAGATGGAAGCATGTTCGCGTTAATTGTTATGACGCTAATCGCTTTCGCGTTTGGTTATCACCTAGTTGCATCCATTGGCGGTGCAGATATGCCGGTAGTTGTTTCAATGCTTAACTCATACTCTGGTTGGGCAGCAGCGGCAGCGGGCTTTATGCTAGCGAATGACCTTCTAATTGTAACGGGCGCGTTGGTTGGTTCTTCCGGTGCTATTCTGTCCTACATTATGTGTAAGGCAATGAACCGTTCATTTGTCAGCGTGATTGCTGGTGGTTTCGGCCAAGAAGTCGTTATTTCTGAAGATGTCGAACAAGGTGAACACCGTGAAACTTCGGCCGAGGAAGTTGCAGAAATGCTGAAGAATTCTAAGTCAGTGATTATTACTCCGGGATATGGCATGGCTGTAGCTCAAGCTCAATACCCAGTCCATGAGATCACTGAAAAACTTAGAGCACAGGGCGTAGAAGTTCGTTTCGGTATTCACCCTGTAGCTGGTCGACTACCTGGCCACATGAACGTATTGTTGGCAGAAGCGAAAGTGCCTTACGATATCGTTTTAGAGATGGACGAGATCAACGACGACTTTACTGAGACAGATACAGTCCTTGTTATTGGTGCAAACGACACTGTTAACCCAGCGGCGCTAGAAGATCCAAACAGTCCTATTGCTGGTATGCCAGTATTGGAAGTATGGAACGCTCAAAATGTTATCGTATTTAAACGTTCGATGAATACAGGCTATGCCGGTGTGCAAAATCCACTGTTCTTTAAAGAAAACACCCAAATGCTATTTGGTGATGCCAAAGATAGTGTAGACGCGATATCTAAAGCTCTGTAAGATAAGTGTTAAGTTTAAGAAGCCAGCATTATGCTGGCTTCTTTCATTTTATAAGTATCATTATTGACATAGATATCACAATTGAGATTTATATTTTTGCGATAATGATTTACTCTGCATCTAACTTACTGATTTAGCGAATTTTTGCATTGATTAAGACCGCAATTAAAACATCATTACTCTGCTTTGCTCTAGGAGTATCGGCGGCGCATGCAGATTCATTACCAGAGCGTATTGATAAATTCGTCGACCTGTTTGATGAATCACAAGCCGTCGAGTCATACGATATTCGTAACTTGCAATCAGACTACCCAACACGGCTTTTGACACCAGAGTCAATGCTTCCCCAAACATCGGCTTATCCTCTTAGGGATATACAGCGACTTTATCTACTCGCTAAAAAATGTACCGGAAAATTACCATTAAGCCCTTTGATCACTGAGCCATTAGTCTTTACCCGTGCAATGTGTAAAGGTAACACTTTAAGCTCCAAGTGGTTCGCTCGCAGCGCGCTTATCCACCCAGGCGGTGGCACATACGCCAATCGCTATGTAGCCCTTCATCCAGACAAGCTTGATAAACTTCAGCAATATATGCACATCAAGGAAAGACCTGTCGCACCAACAAACTCATTACTTGGTCGCTTACAGGGAATGAACGAGGACACCATGCTTTCCTTGATCGCAGGTGCCAGTATGTTTATGGAACAAAATGAGCTGTGGTTACGTCAAAACGATAGTTACCTCGTTTTCCCAGAGAAAGTTTGGAAGCAAAATATCGATACAGCAGGTTTATCTTTCAATTTGAGAAGTTCATCTAGTAGCTGTTTCGTACAACGCGGTAACCTATGTTGGGATGTGGAAGACCATTCCGATATTTTGCGTATAAGCATGGTCGCGTTGGTTATAGCCAATATACTGCTAGTGTTAGGTTGGTCAGTTTATCGATGGAACACCAAGCGCCAGGAAATGAAGAGCCGGATGTTAATCCTGCAAATCTTAACGCATGAATTAAGAACACCAATTGCCAGTTTATCGCTAACTGTAGAAGGGTTCAGACGAGAGTTTGAGAAACTGCCTGAATCTGTTTATGACGAGTTTCGTCGCCTTTGTGAAGATTCACGTCGCTTAAGACAGCTAGCAGAGGCTAGTAAAGATTATTTGCAATCAGATAATAAGCCCTTAGCGACAGATTGGGTACCATCTGTACAAGAATGGCTTGAATTTAAAGTCGAAGAAGAGTTTAACGGCAACGTTGAGTTTGTTATCAATGAAGATATTGCCGCCAAGCTAAATGTATATTGGCTAGGCACATGCATCGATAACTTGATACGCAACGCTGTAAAGTACGGTGTAGCACCTGTCACTTTAGAGGTTATTACCTCAGACAAATTGCTCACCGTTAAAGTTATAGACCAAGGGGCTCTTACGAAAAAGGACTGGCGTCATTTACGTAAACCTTTCGTAAGTAAAAGCGGGCTTGGTTTAGGTTTAACAATCGTTGAATCTATGGTTGATCGAATGGGAGGACGAATGTTCCTAATTGGTCCACCGACAACGTTTATTTTGGAGATACCTTGTGAAACAGACACTGCTTCTCGTTGAAGACGACAAAAACTTAGCTGATGGCCTATTAGTGAGCCTAGAACAAGCGGGATATGAGTGCTTCCATTCTGAAACTATCGCAGATGTGGCTCAGTATTGGGATAAGGCTGATCTGGTCATTCTTGATCGCCAACTACCTGATGGTGACTCAGTGTCTCATTTGCCAGAGTGGAAACAAATCAAAGATGTTCCTGTAATTTTGTTGACGGCACTAGTTACTGTAAAAGATAAAGTTACAGGATTAGATGCAGGTGCAAATGACTATCTAACTAAACCGTTTGCAGAAGCAGAATTGTTTGCACGGATCCGTGCTCAGTTACGCGCGCCTGAAGGTGAAGCTCAAGATGATACGAAAGTAAAAACAGAGCATCTACTTATCGATAAAGCAACACGTGAAGTGTTTTACAAAGAAGAAACCATCACGTTAACACGTACAGAATTCGACCTATTACTCTTCCTAGCAAGCAACTTAGGTCGAGTATTTACCCGCGATGAATTACTAGACCATGTTTGGGGTTACAACCACTTCCCAACGACCCGTACTGTTGATACTCACGTATTGCAGCTTCGCCAAAAACTGCCGGGATTAGAAATCGAGACTCTACGCGGCGTTGGTTACAAGATGAAAGCGTAATCGTGAAAGTCTATCCCTTAATTGGTGCGCTGCTGCTCAGTGCACCAAGTTATTCAGTCGAAGTGCCGTGGTTTGAGAGCAACACTCCGTTAACTCAGGCTCACAAACATCTATTAAATGATGATTTGCCTGCAATGTTCTCTTCTTTGGTAGAAGTGTGGCAGTTAGAAAAAAACCAAACCATCAACCCACACCTAAATGACCTGTTTTTGCAATCTTTAGAGGTAGATTGTGGTAAAGGGCTAGATACGAAACCTCTGCCAACCTGGCTAAAAAAGGTAGCGGTTCGTCGCTCTGATATCCAAAGTCCGGGTAGGGACACTTACAGAGCAATCATTGACGTAGAATCTGATAAAGCGATCGCTGATATCACACTAAGCAAATGGATTACAAAGAGCTTATCAACAGATAGCTCATTAACGACAATTGCACAAGGTGACAGTGTCACCAAATACATCAAGCGCTATAACCTCAATAGCCGAATGAAAATGGGGTTATATAGAATCGATGTTACCGCCAAGGACCAGACATCATGGAGTTCTTGGTTGGTACTGGGCGAGCCAAAAGCAAAGGTATCAGTGCGCTGGCAATCGAAAGATCAGTGGAAAGTTGAAAAAAACGCACTGCTTAATCCACATTGCCCACTACCTAAGCTAGAGACTGAGCTGTATGACTTTGTAGATGGTAAATACAATCGTGTGTGGAACCAAACTTACGAGTCTGATTACCCAACGACGTTAGAGTCAAATGTAGTCGAACCTGGTCGCTACGTACTTGCAATATCCGTAAATCACGCACGCTGGCAGGGGCCCGTTATTGTAGAGCAATCCCAAATAATCAGTAAAACTTATGATGTTTCACTAGAGGAATAACTAAAGATATTCCACAATATGTCGATATAGGCTTAAAGGACTCAAGTTGTTTATATCGATATGAAAAATACAATAAAACTACTGCCACTATCTTTAGCAATTTTCGCGTCATCTGCGACTGCGGCCAACTACGCGATTGAAGCCCGTGGTGACGCGATGGGGGGAGTTGGTGTTGTTTCAGCAAACTTCCTTACTGCACCTTTTTACAACCCCGCGTTAACGGCTATTTATCGCCGCAACGACGACATTGGCATGATCACCCCAAGTTTTGGTTTACTGTATGACGATCAAAACACGTTGGTTGATGACTTAGATACAGCTTCGGAAATTATTGCGGCGGCTGATCCAGCAAGAGCTGCGGAATTACAGACAACACTTGATAACATGGAAGGCGATCAGCTTAAAGCTGAGATTGGCGGTGTTGTTGCGTTCGCGCTACCAAATCGTTTTGTTGCAGCTAATTTGTATGGTAAAGCGTATTACGAAACCTTTGTAAATCCCGTTATTTCAACGGCGAGTACAAACCCGGACTCGAGCTTAAGAACACTAGAGAATGCACAAAATAGTACTGTAAATGCTGTATCTGTCGGTGTTACAGAGATTGGCCTGTCTCTTGCGAAGTACCAAACATTTTTGGGTCAACACATTGCTTTCGGCGTAACGCCAAAACTTCAACGAATCTATACATATGTTTATGAAGCAAGCTTGTCTAACTACAGTTTAAGTGACGTTAGAGACAATGATACAGGGGAAACCATGCTCAACTTTGACGCAGGTTTTGTTTGGTTCTATGGTCCGTTACGTGCCGGGATATCAGCTAACAACCTTATGGCCCGTGACATTGATACCAAAACAGTAACTTCGATTATACCTTCAAACCCGGCGCTTTCATATTCGTACCAGATGAGACCACTTTACACGGTTGGCGTCGGCTTAGTTGCTGATTACGCTACTATCAGCGTTGACTATGACTTGAATGAAGAGAAACGTTATACAAATTTCGACGACAATACTCAAATGCTACGTGTTGGTGGGGAAATTGACATCATGCGCCAACTCAAGTTGCGTGCAGGTTGGAAGAAGAACTTAGCATATGACAATTTAGATGACACTATAACTGCGGGTATCGGTATATCACCACTCAACTTATTTCAAATGGACATCGGTGCTAGCTATACAAATGAAAACTCTATGGGCGCTTACATTAATTTCTTAACCAGTTACTAATTCGTCACCACTGGTTTTACCAACTAAAACATAATATAGTCGGCTCCTAAACAATTAGGAGCCTTTTTAATGTTTGATGATCTACCTCCTTTATCTCATGCAGAGCAACAAGAAGCCGTTGAAAAAATTCAAAAGCTGATGGCTGAAGGAATGAGCACAGCACAAGCGATCAAAGTTGTTGCTGAACAAATCCGAGAAGAAGCAAAAAACGCAAATCAATAACCCCCTCTAAAGATGTGCCCAAGCTAAATAGGCTAGGGCACATAGTTTTTCTATTCGACCAACCGCAATCCCTTCCTACCGCGATAGCAAGTCGCTAAAACTTAGAGAGTATTAAACTCTTAAACTCCTTCGTTACACCGTCACTATCAACCAGCGCACTATAACGCGAGCATGCACGAATAGCACTGACTGGATAGGCAGGGCCTACCGGAAAAATCAGCAAGTGAATAACTATGCAGCCTTGAGCCAAGGGCTGTAACCAAACTGAAAGTTACAGCAAGACGAGCAACAAAAGAAACAAACCACACAAAATCAACAACTTACTGTGAAGCATAATCCTGTGTTCACATGACAGCTTTGATCGCATGTAATTAAATTACAAAAATTAAACTCGCGTGTGCAAGCGCTCACTTCGGCATAGCGTATTATGCTTTCTTGTTATGACGTCACTAAGGGTAAATCTAACTATGGAAGGAAATCACTGGTGTTGCGCGACTGGCTTTAAAATATCGGCATGTTTGTTATTCTTTCACTAGAACCAAACCATGCGTTGAGGCGTTATGAATCGAAGATTACTACCAGCTGTTATAATTGCGTTTGTTACTCCGTTCTCTGTTTCTGCCAATGACATCATTGCCAGTTCAATCTCTTTGCCTACGTTATCAGTTACGAATGACAAACAACTTGAGATGAGCCTGACGGGGATTAAATGTGGGGTCGAACCTTACTTTGTTGATAGCTCGTCAGTCAGTATTTTAGTTAATGGTACTCCGTTAGAATTTTCACGGACCTGTCACGATGATGTCCTTAGCTTCAAACCAAAGAACCGTGCTGAGAACGAATTGTTTGCTGAGTTAATCGTAGAGAATCGGAACGTTAATCTTCGCTATATGACAGGAGCGCGCTCATATGTATACAACGATTGGCAACTTGGGCCAGTAAAAAGAGCGCTAACAAGCAAGTGACAATGTAACTAAATCATTAAACAACTCCGTTTGATCTGTTGTTCGACAGAGATTGGTTTTAAGGCAATTTCTGTCACCAGATTGTCGCAAGGGTTAGCTCTTTATCAACGATAGTAATAACTCACGTTAGATTTTGGGCTTTTTAGAATCTTGTACATTTTCTCAGTGAAACGAACGTAATGCTTATGGGTAAAGAATTTACTCTGATTAAGCTTACAGACGCTGCGAGGATCAAAAGATGCAACGATAATCCGAACATTAAAGCGATGTGGGAAAGCATTGCAAAAAAGTTTAAGGACGCGGTTTACATGGAATATCAATTAATTGCGTGGGATTACCTATGTGGATAGGCATCCCTAATGAAGCTATAGCTCAGTGCGCATTATGTACGTTATGTTAAATCACATTTGTTATTAATAGAGCACACCGTGTGCTCTATTCTTACTCTGGTAGCGATTCAACATAATCGATTTACCATAAAAAACCTAATAATCAGTTTGATAATCAAAGATTAACAAACTTCTATTAGTTGACTCTATCCGCCGGCAAGCTTAACTGTAAGACCTTTTTTCTCTAGGTGCGCTTTAATTTTGTCTCTGGCGTCACCTTGAATCTCGATGTTGCCGTCCTTAACTGAACCGCCACATCCACATACTTTCTTTAGTTCAGCAGCCATAAGTTTTAATGGCGCATCATCCAAGTCTAAACCAGTTACTATACAAACACCTTTGCCTTTACGGCCTTTCGTTTGACGCTGAATTCTTACTGTCCCATCACCTTTAGGGCGCTGAATCTTTTCTTCTTCTGGTTTAATACGACCTACATCGGTCGAGTATACAAGTGTCATAAACTACTACTTCTTTTGTTGCTGTTCAGCTTTTTGCTTAGCGAGTAAGTATGCCTCTATATGCTTCTGAATAGCAAGCTTACCACCTTTAATCAATCGACCATTAAAGAAACAGTACCATCCATTTACGTCACCGGTATCGTTTTTAATTGTGTAACCGTTGAAATTTTCTTGAGATGGTTTGCCTTCAGACTGCGTCTTTTTAGTCGCTAGAGAACTAAACTCTTTTGGATCAATGATAGTTGCCGTATCACAAAACCAATCGATGCTCTTCTTCACAGCTGCCATACTCCCCGACAGCACGTGTTGTTTAATCTGTACCTGCCAGATCTCTGTCGAGCTTCCAGCCGTTTTGAGGGTAAAACCTCGATATGTTGCAGCAGCCATAGTCATCATTTTGTAGTATTTAGTTAGTTTAATAATAATTGTATATCTTTCATTATCAAGTATATTTATCTGATATTTCATGGTTATAGTGCTTCATAATGAAAAAAAACATCCGTATCATCGAGTGCGAAGCTGAAAAAAAACAATTGATTAGCAAGTTTGCAAATTTGGTTAGCAAAGAACTTGTCAACGAATTGACAGCCTTTAGTTACGCTAACAATTCATTACTGGCTATGACTAAAGATTGGAACTTATTCGTAGAGTTCTGTAATTCTAAGCATGTATCTCCACTTCCAGCCTCTTCCACCGCTTTGCGTCTATTTATAGAGCGCGAGTCCAAACTACGAAAATATTCAACCATCAAACGTTACGTTGTAACTATAGGTCTATTTCATCGAGTGTTAGGTCTTAGTGACCCGTCTGCCACATCAAACGTAAAACTGGCATTGGGAAAAACCCGTCTTGATAAAAAAGGTGATGCAAAATCGACTGTACCGTTTGAAATCCATCATTTAAATCAACTGGATGAGATATTTGCGGACTCTCCTCATCCACGCGATATTCGCAATTTAGCTATCTACCACGTGATGTTTTGTAGCCTTGCTAAACGAAGTGAGCTTAAAAACCTTCAAATTTCAGATTTAGTAAGTAGCGTTGACGGCAAATATTCGATTCGTATAGGCGCTAACACATACCCTATCGATGAATTTGGAAGTATGAGCATTGAACGATGGGCTGCTTTGCGCAACGCCAATTCAAATTGGTTATTCACTGCGATAGATAAACATGGGAATGTCGCAGACCAGCGGTTGGATGATTCTTCGATATTCAGGATTGTTCGCTCAGCCAGTGAAAAGCTTGGTTTAACTTCGCAGTTTTCTGGTCAGTCGTTACGCGTAGGCGCTGCGAAAGAGCTCGCAAAACAAGGTATTAAAGTAAAAGATATTCAGCAGATTGGCCGATGGATGAGCGCCGCGATGCCTTATTACTATTTGGGTAACAAGCCGCTCGCGGACACTGAGAGAATGGTATTTAAAACCTTTAAACCGATATCTTAAAGCGAACTTCTTACGCAATCTGCTAAGAAATCACTAAAGCTATGGCCATTATGTTCAAGCATCTTAGGGAACATCGATATCGGTGTCATGCCCGGGAATGTATTTACTTCATTGAGGTAAATATTACCTTCTGGAGTGAGGAAGAAATCAATACGAGATAAATGACGTAATCTCATTTGAGTGAACACTTTCTCAGAGTTAACACGAATAAGTTCTAGCTGCTCATCGGTTAGGTTGGTGGCCTCTACATCAGTTGTAGAGTGGCTAGACGCACTATACTTTTCTTCATAAGTGTAAAATGCGTCTTCCGGCGCTTTAATTTCGCCCGGTTTGGAAACGTACAATTTTCCTTGATACTCGTATGCAGCAACTTCCAGCTCTCTTGGCTTAACCGCTTGTTCGATAAGAACTTGATCTGAATAACCAAATGCATCGTTTAACGCTTGTTGTAACTGACTCACATCACTTACTTTGTAGCACCCTACTGATGAACCTTGGCGCGCGGCTTTAACAAAGATCGTTCCCCACTTATCAAGTGCCTGTTTAGTATTTGAATAAGCTAATTCATCGTTGTTTGATAGGAAAAGATACGGGGTATTTGGAATACCCAATGCGTCATACCATAGCTTTGACGTAATCTTGTTGAAGCTGTTTGTACTCGCTTCAGATCCGCAACCTAAATATGGGATACCAGACAACTCAAGCATTGACTGAATATCGCCAGTTTCACCAGGGAAACCGTGTATACAAGGCACAACAAAATCTAGTTTAATTGACTCATTATCAGTGTTGAGCGTTCCAGCATTGGTATCAAGATACGCTAATACACCAGTATCCGTGTACCAACCTTCAGGTTTCATTTCCACACGTACAACTTTAAAGTCATTCGTTTTTTCTAGCTGGGATTGGATAAAGTTAGCGGATAAAAGCGAAACTTCATGCTCTGATGAGCCACCGCCACATAAAAGAAGAATTGTCGTATTAGTCATTAAAAGATCTTTCCGTGATACAACAGGAGTACTGGCCTACATGATAATAAAAACCACTGTAAGTTACACGAGTTTAAGTGTGATTGGGCTAATTTACCGTGTGAGTGACCAATAAATAGGCATTAAAAAGGGGCGATATGCCCCTTTTTAAAATGATTTAGTTTAGCTTGTTAAGCGTTGGGTATTCAGAGTTCTTAATAGAGTCGATACTCTTAACAAACGGTTTGAGGTCTCTAAACTCTTCAGGCAGTTCGTTAATGGCCTGCTTTGCGTCTGTGCGAGTAGCATAGTCACCGAAAAGAACCGTATACCACTTCGTACCATTAACCATTTTGTAGTTTTCCCAAATAGGTTGTTCACCTCGAGGAAGTTTACGAGCAAACTGGTCAACTTTGGTTTGTGAGCCTACAGCAACAACCTGGATCGTGAAACCGTATCTAGGATTCATCGCTTTCTGCTTAGCACTTGGAGGAGTGATTGCAACAGCTGGCTTAGTTTTTTGTTTCTCAACTACAGGTGCCATTTTAACAACATTGGCTTCGACATTCTTTTCCGTTATGCCTTGAGTAACTTCCTGTTGTGAAACAACGGGTTTTTCAACCTTCGCTGTTTTATAATCTTCACGATAGCTTTCTGAGCTTACGTCTGTGACATAGTCACTCGAGACACACGCACTAAGCAGTACTGACAAACCAACGATTGCAATTTTTTTCATGAAACTTTCAAATGCCTTTTCTAGAAATTACTGTAAATCATGCCGTTAGAGCGACTCAGAATCAACCCAACATTTTAATTATATATCAATACTCTGTGACACAAGGCACAATCTACACTTGTCCTATCGTGATCTGATTAAAACAACGCCAAATCGGTTCAGCAAATAGCAATCAGCTTAGATACGATTTGTCTATCGTCCTGATCGGAGCGCGTCTATGAGCAGCCTAACCCACCTCCTTAAACCCAAATCTGTCGCAGTCATTGGTGCTTCGAGTAAACCGATGCGTGCTGGAAACATTGTCCTGAAAAACTTGCTTCATGGTGGTTTTGAAGGAGCAATCATGCCGGTAACTCCTCGACACTCATCCGTTTGTGGCGTGCTCGCCTATCGGACAATCGCTGAACTTCCAATGGTGCCCGATGTTGCTATTGTCTGTACCAACGCTACACGAAACGTTGCAATCTTCCGAGAGTTGGCGATTAAAAACGTAAAATCCGTCATCGTGCTTTCTGCGGATATGCATTTAGCCGACGAGCAGGGTTCAAGTATACAAGAGGTTTGCTCAAACATAGCGAAAGCTGCAGAGATGCGTGTGCTCGGTCCAAATAGCCTTGGGTTGATTTTGCCCTGGGTAAACTTCAATGCTTCGTTTTCTCCAGTGACCGCTCAAAAAGGAAAAATTGCGTTTATCTCCCAATCTGCAGCAATGTGTACCACGATATTAGATTGGGCGAATGATAAAGATATTGGGTTTTCTGCTTTTGTGTCGTTGGGAAACGCGCTTGATGTAGACTTTGCAGATCTACTAGATGAACTCAGTCGGGATTCTCATACCGAAGCCATCCTTCTTTATATAGATACAATCAAAGACGCTCGTAGATTTATGTCGGCCGCACGAGCTGCGTCTCGTAATAAAAGGATACTTGTGCTCAAAGGTGGGCGTACTGCAGCTGGGCGCAAAGCAGCAAAAGCGCATACTGGTGGCGGGGATACGCTCGACATTATTTACGACTCAGCGATTCGTCGTACAGGTATGCTAAGAGTAAATAATTCGCATGAATTGTTTGCAGCAGTGGAAACTTTAACTCACTCCGTACCATTGCGTGGAGAGCGTCTGGCCATTATCACCAATGGTGGCGGACCTGCGATAATGGCAGTAGATACACTACTAGAGCGTGGAGGGAAATTAGCTCAGCTCTCTGACGAAACCATCGACACCTTGAGTTCCCTTCTGCCGCCAAGTTGGAGCTATAGTAATCCTATAGATATGGTTGGCGATGCCGATCATACAAGATACGTAAAAACACTTAATGCTGTGATGGATAGCGATTGCGCTGACGCCATACTTATCATGCACAGTCCTTCCGCTGTTGCGCATTCCGAGCAAACAGCTCAAGCTATTGTCGAGGCGGTGAAAGCTCATCCACGGCACAAACGATTCAATATTCTTACTAATTGGTCGGGAGAATTAACCGCAAAACCCGCTCGCCTTATCTTTACTCATGCTGGAATCCCGACATATCGAACCCCAGAAAGTGCTGTTGTCGCCTTCATGCACCTAGTTGAGTACAGGCGTAATCAGAAACAACTGATGGAAACACCAACAACGGCGGAACCCGTCCATATTTCTGAGCTTAATGAAGCTAAGAAATGGATTGAAGAAAAGCTACTGGATAAAAAAACAGTATCTCTAGACACCCATCAAATTGGACCATTTCTCAAACATTTCAACTTTGATGTTTTACCGACTTGGATTGCTTCTGACACAAGTGAAGCTGTTCATGTTGCTGAACAGATTGGATACCCAGTCGCAGTAAAATTACGCTCACCTGATATCCCCCATAAGTCAGATATTCAGGGAGTCATGCTCAACCTCAGAAACAGTGTAGAAGTTGCAACCGCAGCAGAAGCGATACTTGATCGCGCTAAACTGAACTACCCTTCTGCACATATTCACGGGCTGCTCGTTCAAGGTATGGCGAAACTTGCGGGAGGTGAAGAAATTCGAATTAAGGTCAAAACTGATGATACCTTCGGCCCTGTTATCCTTCTAGGCCAAGGCGGTTCTGAATGGGACGAATCGATGGACGCGGCTTCTGCTCTTCCTCCACTCAATATGGCGTTGGCTCGTTATTTGATTGTTCGAGCGATCAAAAATGGGAAGATTAGACTTCAAAAACTCCCAGAGCCAATGGACATACAAGGTCTGTCAGAGCACTTAGTAAGAATATCCCAAATGGTGGTTGATTGCCCTCAAGTACATGAACTGGATATTCATCCAGTACTAGCAAATGGAAGCAACTTTACGATATTGGATGCCGACCTTGTACTCAAGCATTACGAAGGAGATGCACAGGAGCGTTTGGCTATACGTCCTTACCCGGTTGAATATGAGGAGATCGTCCCACTTAAAACTGGCGAAGAAGTACTACTGCGCCCTATTCTCCCTGAAGATGAACCCGATCACGCCAACTTTATCAACAACGTATCTAAGGATGATCTTTACAAACGCTTCTTTACCGATGTTGGAGAGTTTAACCACGAAGCACTGGCCAATTTCACGCAGATTGATTATGACAGAGAGATGGCCTTTGTCGCAGTTAGGCAAACTGATACGGCCTTACAAATCATCGGCGTGTCGCGCGCACTCATCAACCCCGACAATACCGATGCTGAGTTTGCCATTCTAATTCGCTCAGATTTAAAAGGATTAGGACTGGGCAAGATTCTAATGCAGAAAATCATAGATTACTGTCGCCACAAAGGCACGAAACAGATGTCAGGCATGACAATGCCAAGCAACCGAGGAATGTTGATGCTGGCGCAAAAAATGGGATTCAAGTTAGACGTGCAATTTGAAGATGGCGTTGCAGATATGGTTTTAAGCTTGAATGATTAAAAGTTGGGAGCATTAAATGCTCCCTCTTTTTTTAGATCTTGGCATTCGCCTTAAATGTTTTCTTCAAGTACTGTATGCACCACGATTTGGCTTCACCGATTTTATTACGTTTCCACGCTAAAATGATCTCAATCGGCTGTCCATCAGTACCAGAGATTTGTTTTAACTTACCCTGCTCTATTAATCTCGTCGCGAGCTGTTTTGGCAAAGTACCAATCCCGAGGCCCTTTTCTAAAGCCGACACCTTAGCCGCGAAATTTGTCACTGTTAAACGTGGCTGTTTTTGGATGACGTTAATACTGATTGGCGGTTGCTCTCGCGCCGTGTCAGCAATAGCTATAACACGATATTTTTCTCGTGCTTTATCATCAAACACTCCGGACCGTTTGTGCACGTAATGATCATAAGCGGCAACCCAGATCATTTCCATTTCACCAATGACTTCCGCTTTAACGTCATGAGGAAGCGTTTCTAACTTTGGACAAACCAATAAGTCAGCACGGCCGTCAGATAATGATTCCCAACACCCTGCTAAGATTTCTTCTTGTAGTTTAATTCGGGTTGAGCTCACTTGACTTAACGAATCGACCAACGGGAAAAAATTCTCGACAGGAATAATGCCATCAAACGCTAAAGTTATATCAAGCTCCCAACCATTCGCGAGCACGGATGCATCATTAACAAGCTTTTGGGTGGCAGCGAGGATACTCCGACCCGTTTCTAAAATAAGCTTACCCGCTTCGGTGAAATTGGCTTTATGACCGGAACGATCAAAGATCATGATATCAAGATCCTGCTCGAGCTTTTGGATTTGATAACTAAGAGATGATGGGGCCCTATCGAGCTCATTGGCTGCAGCAGCAAAGCTGCCTCGTCTATCTATAGCATCCAAAATATGTAGTGCTTCTAAAGTAATTGGACTTTGCACAACTAACAATCTCCCCAAGTAAAGGATTTTATAAATAAGACATAAATCACACTTTTAACAACAAAACTGAACCTTTACAATTGTTAACTGAACGACATATCCATCTGTATTTTAAGAGTTTTTATCCGTATCTTATCTGATTTAATGTGTAAACAAAGCAATCATCGATAATGCAAACAATAGTAATTATCATTTAGATCCAATAATATCCCGTTCGTTTAAAGCAAAATCATAAAAACAAGGATTTAAGGTAATAATAAGATGTATAAGCGATCTTTATTGTCTGCGTCAATTATTGTCGCGCTCACGGCCCCCGTTCATGCTGAAGAATACTCTGTATTTGACGAAGTCGTTGTTTCTGCAACGAGAACAGAACAAAATAAAAAGGACGTATCAGGCTCGGTCGAGTCCGTTTCTAGTCAAGATATTGATGATTCATTATCTACAGATCTGAAACAAGCGCTCGATAAGACCCCTGGCGTTACCGTTACTACCGAAGGGCGTTTTGGCATATCAGGTTTTACCATCCGAGGCATGGGTGAAGATCGCGTTAAGGTCGTTGTTGATGGCGTTCAACAAGTTACCCCATTTAACCCAGGTGGCGGTGCAACTCAGGCGATTTATCCAAATGCGATTGAAGTTGATACTCTGCAGTCTATTGAAGTCAATAAGGGTGCATCGTCAACCTTGTACGGCTCCAATGCTTTAGGCGGCGTCGTGGTCATTAACACCAAAAATCCAGATGATTTCTTAGTGACAAATGACAATGAAACACGATTGGGCATCAAATCTAGCTACTCCTCTAAAGACAGTCAGTTCAAAAACACACTGACTTGGGCACTGCGTCACGATGATATTGAAGCTATCGTTATCGGTACCTACGCTCAAGGCAACGAAACCGAAAATTACGGCGATGGTGAGGATATCGACGGAGGCATGCGCGGGATTGCAAACCCAGCCGACAAAGACATGAACAATGTGTTAGGCAAAATCTATTACACTATCGATGAGTCAAACAAAGTCGGTTTTGTGTTTGAACGAAATGAACAAAATTACCAAGAAGATTCTAAGAGTGAAAACTATACTAGCATGTTCGATATGGGCGGTGGCCCTATGCCAGTTGTTACCTATGATAATGCAGAAACAAACGACGAGTCTCTAAGAACCCGTTTTGGCGTTAACTATGTTTTGACTAAAGAAACATCAATCTTTGACTCATTGCGCGCCGATTTAAACTACCAAACTACCGAAACGATCAATGAAAACTATGCTGATGTAATTGATCATATGGGTATGATCGGATACAACGGTAGCAGAACTCGTGTTCGCAACGCTTTAGATAAGACAATTCAGTTCGACGCTCAGTTCGATAAAGTCCTTGATTTATCATCCTCAACTCACGAATTAACATACGGCATCAACTATGTGAACACAGACTTCAGTCTAGATAACCGTGACATATATCATGACAACGGAACGACTAAGCCTGGTTCAACAACTATTCCCGATGCAAAAATGACGCAATGGGGTCTATTTGCACAAGACAACATCTTCCTGATGGAAGAACGTTTGGTTGCAAGCCTTGGTATACGCTACGATGCATACAAAGCCGATCCTTCTACAGACGAAGGGTTCGACACCAAACATGAAGAAAACAGCAACGATGCCTTTACAGGAAAAGTCGGTGCGGTCTACCACCTTAATGATAATCTGAGCACATTTGCTCAAATCAGTCAGGGCTTTAAAGCCCCTACAGTTAAACAGTTATACTACGAGTACTCTAGTGGCGCAGACTTTACGCCTAACTCTAACCTTGAGGCAGAGAAAAGTACCTCTTACGAAGCCGGTTTACGTGGACAAAATGATTACGCTAAATTTGAGCTCGTTGGCTTCTACAACAAATACAAAGATTTCATTGCTCACAAAGAACTACCTGAAAAACGACCAGGCTTTGATCACTTTACGCTAACTAATTTGGACCGCGTAGAAATTAAAGGTGTCGAGTTCAGCAACGAAGTTCTGCTTGATGAAATGTTTGCTGCACCTCAAGGAACGTATTCACTGTTCAATATCGCTTACGCTGAAGGTAAAGACGAACGTAGTGGTGACGATCTAGATTCTGTCGCTCCACTTACTTCAGTAGTTGGCCTTGGTTATGACAATGAAACCCACAAATTTGGTGGTCTTGCGACACTTAAGATGGTTGCGCGCAAAACGGAATGGTCTTCAGAAGACAACATTGACGCTCCAGGATACAGCGTGTTTGATGTGACAGCATACTACTCGCCTATCAAAAACTTAACGTTGCGAGCGGGACTATTTAATGCATTTGATATTAAATACTACGAGTACAATGACCTAACTGGTAAAGAGTCTGGTGACAACATTCAGATGCGTTCTGAGCCTGGTCGAAACTGGGGTCTAAGCGTAGATTACCAATTTTAATCAGATTGTTTTACCCAAAAAAGCCAACGTAATGTTGGCTTTTTTATTATCTAGAGCCTAGAAAACAAAAAAGCCCCCGAAAAGGGAGCTTTTAGAATTCACTCGATAAAAAAGAAAAGAAAAAATGTAACGAATGAAGGCTTATTTTGAGCTTGTCATCTCTTTCTTAACCATTACAGCTGACGCGACGATGAAAGTGATGATAAGAGCTAGCTCCATTGTGGACCCCTGTTAATTTGTTGGAAAAACCGAATTTAAACTGCGGATATTCTAACAGGTTTGAAAAACAATGATACACTTTAACGAGTTTTTTACGTTTTTTATCGATCGACCTCAAAATTGCTGCGCTATCACTCATTTTCAACAATAAACCCCATTCGTTTTGTTTCAAATTAGTTAAATACTTTATCCTGCACTTCGCTTATTTCATAGTGACTTTACCGCCTATTACCTTAAATGCAGGTGTACCACGGATAAGTGTGTCGCGAGCAAACTCAACGCCACACACAGGGCAAATGCATGGTTGAAGCGTATAATCATCAACAATACGCTCCTTGAAGCACTTAACAAGGGCTCCCTTCCCTCCTTTACGGTATTTGAATAGCTGGGTTTTGCACTTTGCGCAAAAGATGTTTACCGTTTTAGTCGGCTGTTTTTTATTGGGTTTCGCCATTTTCATCATAATCCTGAGTTGATGAATCGGGTTTAATCCAAACTTGGCTAAAATCAAACCAACCTAATGCATTACATTTTGCATTCTGTAATGACCCGCACTGATCTTTACTTACACCTAGCCAACAATGAAACATCGGGATAATTTGCATTTTTTCTACAAGTGATTTACCAAGCTCTTTCGCTGGGAAAGTAGAATTTTCTTCTGCTTGCCAAGTTTCTACGACTTTAGTCCAACTTTCGTAATCTTCACTGCGACTAACCAGCGAAATATCGCTGTAATTCAGTAACCAGCCGGCTAAAGCATCGTCACGATTATTTGCAATTCCCATAGGTTTGACCCATATATCAATATCGTCGATATTTGGCGCAAAAAGACTGTATTTAACGAGCTCTACTTCCAGCTTATCTTGCTTTAAAAGGCCTTCGATACATTTAACTAAAGTTGGGAACATCGGATGCTCACCATGATAAGCAATCCGAACTTTGGTGTAGGAAGGTGGAGAGGTATATGATCCCTGGCGGGTGTGATGATACCAACCCGGCTTTAAGCCATGAGCTGGTAAAACGCCTAGCTCAACAATTTTGTCCTGAGGAAGTTGTTGATAAAGGTTAAGTGCGCCTAAACGCTGACTAAAATAGTTAGCCCATTCTTCAGAGCTTGCTAAGCCACTCTTTCGATTTAACAGCAAGTATGTACAACCGGGATCCAACTCTACCTCGTCAGAGAATGTTCCTGTTTCTGGCTTAATTGGGCTACTAAGGCTAGGAAACACCATAGACGAGTGCACATCATCAATCACCCAAACTTCTACGCTATCAAGCAGAGGCCTAAACCCAAAATACCCGTCAAATGCTTGTAAAACCAATCTTTTATCATCATTTTGAGTAACTTTATATGGGCCCGTACCGACAGGAAAAAGATCGTAATCTTCATTTTGTGTATTTTCCGGCAACAGTACCTTGGCACAAGCTTCAGAAAGTAGCAGAGGCAGTTTAAAATCCGCCCGGCTAAGATGAATGTCTATCACATAACGGCTGGGGGAGCTTATTTCATGTAAGTGAGAGAACAAACGCTTGTCTTTCAACGAGTGTAAAGATTCAATCACAGCTTCTGTCGTAAGCAGATCTCCATTATGAAAACGAACACTTGGTCGCAGATAAAATCGCCAGTGCGTATTGGTAATCATTTCCCAAGTATGGGCTAAATCTGGCTGGAGTTGTTCGTTTTCGTCAAGCCGAGTTAAACCACTAAACACTTGCCTGATAATATGTTGTTCTGAGCGGCGAATGGGCTTACGGGGATTGAGAACTGACAATGGTCGGTAGTATGGAAGGCGAACGACCTGCAGTCCCTCTTGGTGCTGAACGCCCAGGTAGCTTTCGACTACTTGAGCAAGTTTCGCGGTATCTTGGTCTAGGACTTGAAGCGCCTGGCCTATTTTACCTTCTTCAAGATATCTTCGAGCGAGGTTTTCGCTGACATCTGCACGACTGCGTTTGAAATTCAGTTGTGAAAGTTTTCCTCGCCCCGGCGACGGATGCCATTCAATCCATCCCTGCTCTTCCATCTTATTCAATACAATGCGAGCGTTACGTCGTGTACAAAACAGGACTTCAGTTATTTCTTCAAGTTGAACACCACAATCTTGACCATTGTAATGCTCAAATAGCGTTTCGAATTGAACGCGAAGTCGAGGGCTACTCATAAAGGGGAAACTCAAATTTTCTATTCTTTAGCTAAGTTTCCTTATTTAACCGAAAGAATCAAGCCTTTGTCGCATTCTATTGAATATCGATACCAATCTCATTCGCTAGAGATTTAAGCTGAGTGTCATTGTCCAGTTTTATTGACCACTTAGTCTCACTGCCGTTAGCGGCGATTACGTTCGCACCACGACCAATCAATTGAATGGCATCGATTTGAGCTTGAAGTGTGACCATATGCTCGCCATGGAGCTTGACTACAACTTCATGGGGTGTGGCGATGATTTTTCCGCTTTTAAATTCAACCAACATCTTGCATTCCTTTAAGTGCTTGGCGCGAATTTCTCTTACGCTTCACTGCAATAGTAAGTCGGCTCGTACATACCAAGCGTTCGCGCTCGTCAACCATGTCGATTTGCCAAACTTGGGTGGAAATTCCTAAATGAGTCGGGGTCGCCCGTCCGGTCACTTGACCTTCACGCATAGAACGAACATGATTGGCGTTGATATCTAGCCCCACACAATACGATTCTTCATCGACACAGAAATTGGCCGCGACTGAACCTAGAGTCTCAGCAAGAACCACAGACGCACCACCATGTAGCATTCCTAAGGGCTGGTGAGTAAAGTGGCAAACAGGCATGGTTGCCTCGATATAATCATCACCAAAATCACTATAAATAATGTTTAAGTGATCTATCAAAGTATTTTTTGACGTCGCATTTAGACGTTCTAGGTTGATATTACGTTTCCAGATGCTCATGTTGTTTTCCAATAGTTTGGTTACATTGGATTGTAACCTAATGTTATTATTAGCTGAATACTGAGGTTGAAACGGAGAATTCAATGCGCAACTTCATCAAAATATCTGCGGTCGGACTATCACTTTCACTTGCCGCTTGTAGCTCCTCACCGACTGGTAGAAACCAATTATTGCTGTTTTCTGATTCTGATATGAGTTCGTTAGGATCACAATCATTCGAACAAATGAAGCAACAACAGAAAGTAAGTACCGATGCTAAGGTCAATGCTTACGTTCAATGTGTCACCAAAAGCGTCACGCAATATGTTCCAAAACAGCCAGGGTTCAACGAATGGGAAGTCGTGGTTTTCGATAGTGATCAAGTTAACGCCTTCGCTCTCCCGGGTGGAAAAATCGGCGTGTATACTGGTCTACTTAAAGTTGCCAAAAACCAAGACCAACTCGCCACAGTTATAGGCCACGAAATCGCTCACGTACTTGCAGACCACAGTAATGAACGTTTATCGCAATCTCAAATTGCTAATGCTGGCTTACAAATCACCAACGTGGCATTGGGTTCATCTGAGTATGCTCAGTATAGGAACGTTACGATGGCTGCTTTGGGGCTGGGAGTTCAATATGGGGTTTTACTGCCCTACGGGCGTACTCAAGAATCTGAAGCAGATATTGTTGGCTTGGAGCTAATGGCAAAGGCAGGGTTCAACCCGAAAGAAAGTGTTAGCCTATGGAAAAATATGGCAGCAGCTTCGGGCGGAAGTCAGCCACCAGAGTTACTTTCGACTCACCCTTCCCACAGTACTCGTATCCAAGATTTACAGTCTATAATTCGTAAACTTCCTAACTACGGGACAACCAAACCCAAATGCTCTTAAACAGAAAAGGGAGCAAACGCTCCCTTTTTGTTTATGTCCCTAGAATTAGTAACGGCAACTGCAACAACTGATCGCCTGTCGAAGCAAAGAGCCAGATGATACCAATTAGGCCCCCCACTAACGCCACATACCATGCAGCCGAAACTATTTGACCATAGCGGTCGAGTGGCAGTAAATGACTATGATGACGTGAGCGCCATTCGAGCACGATCTCTAGCATGCCCATAATTAGCAAAAAACCGAATAACGTCAGGCCAAGCGAGTAGCTTAATACCACACCACCAGCAGCGGCGATTGTACACAGGACGATACCGGCAACACTATTCATTGAAAAGCTAATACTTTTAAGAACATGTCCACCATCTAGTGGCAATATCGGCAATAAATTAAATAAGTTGAGAAAAGCATTAAATACCGCCAAGCCAGCGAAGAACATTTCGCCAGTGATTAAATAAATGATCGAAAGTATAATCGACAAGATCAAGCCAAACATGGGCCCCATGATTGAGATCACAACATCCTGCCAGCGTGTGTTAATCTTCTCATCGCTAAGCGCTAATCCACCAAGGAATGGAACCAAATAAATGCCTTTCGTTTTCATTCCGAAATACTTCATCGCTCGGACATGACCGTATTCATGGAACACTAAACAAGCAATTAACGCTAACGCAAACTGAAATGAAAATAACCATGAATACGCAGCCAAACTCGCCGAAGCAAGAACAACCTTGATTAACTTAGCACTTTTAAGAGCTTTCATTCCTAATGAGATCAAGCCAATAATGCTGAACTTGCGCTCTGGTTTTGGGGGAGTGAATGGCACTTGGTGTTCAATATCTTTGGTATCTCGATTGCCTTCGACAATCATTTCCTCATTAAGTAGTGCCTTGTAATTGAGGATAAAAGGCTGCCATTGCAGTTCTACTTCTAACTTGCAATTGAGCGGTTCTTCACCTTTGAGCAAAGTAAACTCATGAACACTACTCTTTCGCTCAGAATCAGCGTTTATCTGTGAAACAACCTGATTGTCCCAAAATAGCTGCTGCCACCCAGCCATTGAACCTTCAAGCCTTAATGGCCTACCCAGAAAATCGATAGAAAGTAATTCCAAGCCTTAACCTATTAAATTGGTATAACAACGAAATGAATTATGCCTTTATCACCTAACAAGGTAAAGAAGGTAGCTGTATTGTGACAATGTCACTACACATAGGTTATTGAATTTAACCTGGATGTTTCTAGAACAGTAACAATCGTTAGACTTTTGTCAGTTTCCATCAGTAAAACCTTTGCTTTACCGGATGCCCCTTTCTTTTCTGCGGATAAAGTGCATAATAGCCGCCGTTATTAACACCTAACTATGTGAGTCTACTATGTCTTCTGAAGCTACTATGCTAGAACGCTGTGAATCTAAATGTGAATTATGTGCTGCACAAGCACCACTAACTGCTTACGCTGTGCCACCTCATAGCCACGTAACAGTAGATTACGGCATCATGGTGTGTGACAAGTGCCTAGGTGAAATTGATGAACCAAAAGATATCAACCACTGGCGTTGTCTAAACGACAGTATGTGGAGCCAAGTTCCTGCAGTTCAGGTAACGGCATGGCGTCAACTTACTCGTCTAAATACCGAAAGCTGGGCGCAAGATGCGCTAGACATGATGTACATGGAAGAAGAGCAAATGAACTGGGCGATGACAGGTATGTCTGCAGATGACAAACCTCTTGATTGCAACGGCGTTGAACTTAAAAAAGGTGACGACGTAACGGTCATTAAAGACCTGCCAGTAAAAGGTACTAACCAAGTAATCAAGCAAGGCACGGTAATTCGTGGCATTAGTATTGGTGATGATCCTAAGCTTGTTTCTGGTAAAGCGAACGGTGGCCAATCTATGTACGTTATCGCTGAATACTGCCGTAAAAAGTAATCTATACGTCAACAGTATCAATGAAAAGCGCTCTAAATGAGCGCTTTTTCTTTTTAGTTTAATTAGTCTAACGTTTGACTAAAGCTCACCTTAAAATCCTTCACTGAACGCATTAATAAACTATGGGGCTGTTTATTCATAAGGACTTCACGTATGTATTCAAACGAATCGTCCATATGCTGTTTATCTTTGAAAGCCACCGCGAGATGATAGTCAGGTAGACCTTTAAAGTTACCTGGTTGTATCACTTGGCAAAAACTGGAATCTATAATCAAGTTTTCTCTATTTAACTGGTTAACAAACTCTTTGGTTAAATTAATGACATCTTGTTCCTCATTGTGCTTAGCAACAGAGAAGTAAACATTGTAAGTATTCATCTTTCAGCTCTCCCCTAACATCGCGTTTAAAATAAGCAAATGGCTCTCATGTCCGTAAAATTGGAATTCATCTAAGCAGGCCCAAGCAAGCTTAATTACATGGCTATCTTGGCTGTTTAACACAACGTTATAATTGAGTTCAAAAGGTTGTTTTATGCCGAATATTTGTGATTCGTTTCGGGTTAGGTTTTCAACCGAAAGTACAGCAGAAACGATAGCCGCCCAGTAATGATTTAGAGCTTGAGTTGGTTGTTTAATGAAAGGTATTAAGTAACGCATTGCATGGCAACTTGTTACTGCGTGCAACACAGTAAAATCACGACTGAGTATGTACAGGTCCGCAACTAGTTTACTTAACTCAGTCAAATCATTTGATTCTGGAACCCAATTAACCTGTTGGAAATTTTGATTAATAACGACGGAATTCATGCGATCTGAGATTAAGGACCCATCGACGTTAATACCTTCATACACCTTTAGCGCGGCATTTAAAATCGTACTGTAATCTCCAATGCGACTTTTTGGTTCTTCGATAGGCAAATAGTTACTCGCTAAATCCGCAAGCCCAAATGCCACTTCTACCTCATTGTCCGCTTGCAGCCCATAGCTTAACCGAATAATGGCGTGGAAAGCTGAAGCTCCGCAACCTCTCATCAATCGATCTAAATGATCATTCAGTGTCTCCTCAACACCTTTAGATTCTACCTGTAGCAAAAAATAGGCAAGGTAATCATCAAACGCTGATTTGTCGCCTAGTTGCTCATCCCATATGAATGCAGGATTCAAGTTAACCGCGTTTCTAGTAATCAGACTTGGTGCATAATTCGCGTAATATGCCTCAAGATGAACTTGGTTAGCTCCCAATTTATTCAGTGCTATAAGCGCCATGGGAAGGTGATTCGTGTTACCAGATTGCGCGGTTTCAATCCCATAGTTCTGAGACCTTGTGATTAATTCAGCCAACATCATTCTCTCCTTTTTGCGAGAAGCTATAAATTGATAGATAGGCTAAAACCTCACCTTAAGTTGAGGTCACGGAGAAGTTGATGGTTATTTGATTCTGATCGCACAAATCATTCATTTGTAACATTTAGTCTATTTACTCTACCTTCCATGTTTTTTTTACACTGCATTTGTACAAATTATTGTATCAGTCACGTTAATGAGAATTATTCTACGTTAAACCTTGATGCACATCACTATCGTGCCACTGGTAATTTATGTATGTTATTCAGTAGTTAACATGAAATTTATAAAATCATAACAAGGGACATCTATGTTTAAAAAGTCAGCGTTGGTCTGCATATCTGCAGCTCAGTTAGCAGCCTGTGGTGGCGGAAGCTCAGGCTCAGATACACCACAGTCTCCTCCTCCCGTAACGACAACAATCCAAGTGGTTGATGGTTATCTAGAAAATGTGAGTGTTTGTGTCGATCGTAATTTGGATAACAAGTGCCACAGCGACGAATTTATCGAGGGGCGAACCAATGAATTGGGAAGAATAGACATACCGACTGCTGACCTCAAATACCCGCTAATTGCCAATATTTTTGCAGGCGAATCTAACGATTCTGACCAATTAGCGCCAGTAAGCAATTCCTATCAAATGATCGCTCCTGCGGGTGTTAATACAATTAACCCATTCACAACAGTCGCTCAACTATCAGGAAAGACGATCCAGGAACTCGCGACGGATTTAGGGCTCGCCTCTAGTGTTTTAACCAGTAATTTCGTGGAGAAACGCTCAAATCAAATTGACGCTGCGGTTGCACACATGATTGCTCGATCGATCACAAGAGATTTCACTTCATCACTCGGCGATATGTCAGTGGATGGTATTCATGCGACTATGATGGCTTTCAAAGACAAAGCGACCGACTTGTCTAACCAACACACTATTGAAGAACTCAACAAAATGATCTTGCGTCAGTTGGGAGATGGAAGCGTTGTAGATGATGAGCGTATGGTAACGTCTCTCTCCGACTACTTGAAAGATAATGGAGAATTCCAAGTATCCTTTGTCGCGATGGACGGTTCAACAAAAATGGCAACTTTTGATGGCACCCATGCTCTAGGCAGTTTAACCAACTCAGTGGAAAGAGAGTACACCACTGAAAGTAATCAGCTTATCTTATCTGCTACAGATACCACCCCAGAGGTAACGTATAAATTTATATATATTTCGCACCACCTTTCGATTAGTTACGAGAATTCTTCAAAAACAATGCAAGCGTGGACTCATAAGGATTTGAGCCCCGACACAGACATAGAGATCCGCGAAGATCAACTGCGATCTCAAACCTTCACTTTACTAACGTCTTCGTCAGATGAGAATTTGGAGACGGTTTCACTGAATTTCGCGAAGGAAGGGAATCAAGTTGACGTTACATTCTATGACGCAACACCTGATATTACGGCAACATGGTCAATCGAAACTATTCCAAATGCTCCGGACGTCATTCATATCCAGCCACCTGAAGGCTCCACTGTCCCACGAATTGCTTTGGCCATTTTGGAAGATGCAGCACAGGATTGGGTCGCGTTCAATCTGTCTAATGGTCGACCTTCGGTGTTATTTAAGGATCAAGGTTTAGCACACAGAGTCTTTGACTACTGGCGTGCTCGCAATGACCGATTTATTAGTGGTCACGACACATTCCATAAAGCCATTCAAGGTAGTGAATTTCATTATTATCCACTGACCAACTCCATGGACTCCATGGACACAATCAGTGCTTACCAGTTCTTAGAAGACGACAAACTATGTGAGTTTGATTCTCAAAACACATTATTGTGCGAGTATAACTATAATGTGCTTTTCCATGATTTACGCTTGTCACACAAAGGAACGTACGACCTTAACTTTAGACGTAGCAACCAATTCTTCATTGGATTCGGCCAAAACAGAAACCCGGGTATTTGGCTTCGCAACCCCCAAAATCGTATGACTACACCAGAAAAAAGTTGGTTTACCAACAAAACGTGGTACTGGGTTAGAGATATAAACTCTGATGCCAATGGTCCGGCGAAACCAACTAAGGTGACACTTAAGTTCCTTGAACAAAATACTGTCGAAATAGATGCACCTGGAGCTGAGCCGTTCACTACCCAGTGGAAATTCCAACCATATGTTGATGATTACCGTACATTTTCATCAATTTACATCCCGCTACCAGAAGAACAGCGTGATATTGACTCCTTGCGAGGAGAAGACTTCATTCAATTTGGAGCGATCGTGTCATCCGATGATGCAATGGTCATTGAAACATTATCGACTAATACGCTAACGCGTGAAAACCTATTGCTTCGCACCGATGCCCTAGCAGACTATTTGGTTGAGTATTGGACACCTCAAGAATAACTCATCAACTGCCAGTTCATGAATGAGCTGGCAGTTTTTCACCGCTCGATGTCGATAACCCTTAACTGATTCTGATTCAATACTGTAATGCTTTGCGGAGCAACACTTTTCCAGCCTCGGTTACTCTCTAACGGCTCAGACGCGAAAACCACGCAATGCCCCTCTTCCTTTACAAATATAGTGGGAGGTTCGTTATCTGTGCTAAATCTAACAACCCAGAATGACTGTCCGTCTGATATACAAATGGACGCTTTGAACGGTTCTTTAATGTCCTTAGAGCGTAGACAGCTTTCTATTGTCGAAATCGTTTTTGTAATTGCATTGACAGGATCGTCTTTCAGCCCATTTGTCATCGCAAGCAAGAAAATCAGCTCACTATCAGTGGTTCCTTGCCGTTGTAAATAGAGCGACTCTGGTAACAAACGTTCCAAATCAAACTTTACCCTTTCAAACTCACCAATTTGTCCATTATGCAGAAACATCCAGTTATCTAAGATGAAGGGGTGACAATTTGAGCGGGATACTTGTGTACCAGTTGAAGATCTTACGTGAGCCATAAATCGATGTGAACGAATATGATGAGTAAGTGAGCGTAAGTTTTCGTCGCCCCATGCGGGAAGTACTTCATGGAACTGGCCTGGCGTGTCTCGCTCTGTATACCAGCCTAAGCCAAAACCATCAGCGTTGACCCTCGTGACAGCCTTTCTTGCTTCTAAACTTTGATGAATCAAAGAATGTTCCGGCTGGTAAACCAACTCATCAAGATAAATTGATTCACCTTGATACGCTAACCATCGACACATTATCACCTCCTTTACCTGATGCTTGGTTATTAATAGACCACTCATTAGCATTTGTTGCAAGAATTGGTTATTAAAACGGCGAACTTAGAAAATAGATGAACGAAGGGCTAAGTTGGCTGATATACTTTCGATTCAACCATTTGAGGTATTTGTATGAAAATTTGTGGTGTAGAACTAAAAGGCAATGATGCTGTTATTTGTCTCCTTGAAGCATCAGGTGGCGTGGTTCATCTACCGGACTGTCGCGTAGCAAAAGTATCGATTGGCGACGCAAACTCAACTGAGGAAGTGAAGAAGTTTCAGTTTTCTTTCGCGAAGCTAATGGAAGACTATAAAGTTGACAAAGTAGTGATTCGTCAGCGTCAAACGAAAGGTAAATTTGCAGGTGGTAGTGTCGGCTTTAAACTTGAAGCCGCGATCCAATTGATCAGCGATCTAAATGTCGAGCTAGTTTCACCAAACACCATTAAGGAAAGCTTGAAGAAAAACCCACTTGGTATTCAATTTAAAGAAACAGGTTTAAAGCAATATCAAGAACAAGCTTTTACCACCGCCTACGCATTCGCAATGAAACGATAAGGTTTTTTGGAGCCCTAAATTGGGCTCCTTTTGGCCAATCATTCAATCTTGCCAGCAACGGTTTGTATGCGTTCGAATTCTCCAGGCTTACTCAGCCACGCAGCAACAGCATCAATAGTCTCAATTGGCACATGAAGCTCAAATTCCCATTTGCCATCAGATGCTCTCCTCTGCATTCTTTCGACAGCAATAAAGTCATGCTCCAACTCTCTGCCCCTGTTTTCACCAAACTTCACCTGCGTTAGCCGATTGTTGGCAAGAAAAACAATCGTCGCGTCAAATGTGCCTTTCTTGGCAAAGCTCAATGTAAAGCGTTGACCTTTACGTACAAGAGTCAGTTGTTCTGATTGGCGGGCTTCGACTAATGGTAGATCGCGATTTATCCAATTGAAAAAACCACGCCATTCTTTTCCATCAACAACAAATCCAGGAGTATAGACGCTGCCAATCAACTCATACGCATAGTACAACCTTTGCAACTGCGAATACTCTGGCTTTGCAAACTTATCTTCCCATCCGAGGTGATCCCAGTAATCTACGTGATAAGCAATTGGGATAACGGATTGCCATAGCTTTGGTGACTTTTCTAATGCTGAAAGATAGTGATCTGCAGGAGGGCAGCTAGAGCAGCCTTCCGATGTAAACAACTCGACAACCTGAGCAGGTTGCCCCTCATGCGTCCAAATCTGCCCAGCTGACAATGTAGAGGCAACCGAAAACGCCAATAAAGTGTTCATAACGAAATTCCCAAATAACTTTCTAGTAACATAGACCGATTGAGGTATTGGAAGATTTCATGGACATAAAAAAAGCGCCGACATTTCTGTCAGCGCTTTTTCAATTTATGCTTATTAGATTAACGGTAAATACCGATGTCTTTTTGCATGTGACCAGACAAATCATTCGCGTAGTAAGCGCGAGGCGTGTTGTCTGTGAAAAGAATATCTAATAAGTGTGCAATCAATCCTTTGAAAGAAACCGCGTAGGTTTTTTTGTCCATAGAGATAGGTGCGTCGATAGTACCGATTTGCATTGCTTGTGCTGCCATGATTGCCTCTCTATAAATCGTATAATTCGTTTCGTTGAGGCAATAATAAGCAATAATTCACACCTCAAAAAATGAAAAACTTTCCACATTCGGATTAGTTTATCTAATAAAACAACCTTGCAACAATTGACATTTCACTTTATTCAAAAATAGCAATAAAAATCGACTTAACATTCAGTATATTTAGATAATTATTTTTACGAGTAAGAAAAGCCCGCTGTGAGATCACAATTATTTTACACAACAAAAGTGAGCACAGCGGGATTTGTCTCGAGGTGTAATTAGTTTATTTACTGGTACTTAGAACAGAAGAATGCGCTTCTCTCCGTTTCTTAACAATCGATGCAACTACAGCTATCGTCATCGTCACTAGTAGTACAAGTAGTGAAACCGGCGTCGGGATTTCCCATGCGGATCCGACCAGCATCATCTTGATACCTATAAATACCATGATGAATGACAGAGCTGGTTTAAGGTAAATAAACTTATCCATCATCCCCTGCAATACAAAGTACAAAGAACGTAAACCTAACAACGCGAATACGTTAGCCGCAAGTACTAAGAACGGTTCTCTTGTAACAGCGAAAATCGCAGGGATAGAGTCCAATGCAAACATGACATCCATAAATGCAATAACACCAATTACGATAGCCATAGGCGTTAGAAGGCGCTTACCACCCTCAACCACCGATAACGCGTTTCCTCTAAAATCATCCGTAACGGACGCAAATTTTCGGATGAGTTTTTCAGGTAGCGGGTTTATCTCTTCATCGCCTTTATCTCGTGCAAGTTGAATACCTGTCCAGATAAGGAATAATGCAAACACGTATAGTAACCAGTGGTACTGAGCCAATAGTTGAGCGCCTACAGCAATCATAATCGCACGCAGTACAAGCGCACCTATTACGCCCCACAGCAGAGCCCTTGGACGTAAATGCTCAGGAACCATGTATTGATGGAAGATAATTGCAAAGACGAAGAGGTTATCTACGCTAAGTGATTTTTCGAGTAAGTAACCGGTTAAAAATGATACGGTTGCTTTTTCTGCACTGTAGCTACTGCTTGGTGCGTAAAAATCCCAAAATAGATAAATACTTCCAGCAAAAAGAAATGCCAGTAAGAACCAGAATACACTCCAGATCGCTGCTTTTTTAATTGTCACTTTGCCACCACGGGTCTGCCAGATGTCTAGTGCGACCATGGTGAGTGTCAATATAGCGAAGCCGATGTATGTAGATGGGGTCATGTTACCTCCAAAGGCGGAGGGATCGAGGAATTGATTGACGATCCCACCGCAAACAAACCAACCCACGCCTGACAATATTTGACGTGGAATATTTGATTACGTTGGTCTCGTCGAAATGGCGTTCAATCATACAGATATCATTGCCACTTATACTTACCGGATAGGATGAACCCTAACGAGATGACGATAAGTAAACCAGAGGCGACTACTCCCCAAACAGCGCGGATTGTATTCCCGGTTTGAGTTTTCGTCTAGTAAAAAAACAAAAAAAGGAGCAAATAAATTCACTCCTTTTTACGTACGTTTAGATCGAGCACTAAACACCCGACATTGGTATAAAATAGACCAATGCGGACCACACTCCAACCCAGCTAACGACTACCGCTACATCAATCCAGTCTTTCCACATAACTCCCCCGAGCAGTTGATATAACAACATTCCGGGAATGATCTAGCAACCTCTATGCCAAGCACCTTTACTTGATTCAGAGCCTTTACGATTGATTGATTCTGGGTAGTCTTTGAGTAATGTAATAAAGCAATCGGCCATCGACTCTGTCGTTACAACTCCCTCGCCTTTCATATTCTGGATCGCTTCATACCCTTCTTTGCCCTTCATTGTGTAAGCCGATGAAGTTCCAAGGTAATATCTCTCATCTTCTATCGCTTTCCAGCCAATATCTGGACTGAATATCATCAAGTCTTTAACACGTGAACCTTTTACAGCACTCGCATCATAGCTAAAGCTCAAATTATACGTATAGGGATAAGAGCCATCTCCAGTGCCATCAACGCCATTGTTAAGTGCATTGTTGATTGCCCCCTCTAACGCAGCGGCAATGTGTTTCCCTTTAAGCTCGTAAACGCCTATTGGGACGGCAAAAGGAAGCAATTTTCCCGCTATATCGGCGACTGAGATGTCGCCTGGGTTAAGTGATGTTCGGACGCCGCCAGCATTGTGGATAGCAAATTCGACATCATACCCTTTTTGATTCATCACATAGGCAAAAGACTCAGCCACAAGTGGCGCTAATTCACTAGGCCCGCTCTCATCAGGAATACGTACATGGCGCATAGTTTTCTGTGCACGAGCAATATAGTCACACTGTAACTTTCTAACTTGGTTCGTATAGCGTTCAATCAAAAGCTGTTGTACTGCTTTGTCTTTCTTACACACATGCACATTCGGATGATTATCAATGAACTTTCGTGCTATCCCATAACAATCATCATCGCGAGATTCATTCATGCTGGCATCAATAAATAAACGTCGGCCAAGCAATAATTCATTTTTCCCAGAAAATTCGACAACTTTACCGCTCGCATCAAATTCAATGTCACAGTGCCCCATACTCAATGCATGGTAACCAGCTTGAACCACTCGTGTGCCATTTATCTCAATACCGTATGGATCGTCTTGTTTTAGACCTAAACTAGAGAAATCACCCTGTAAGCGATGACTATGACCGCCCACGATCAGACTAATGCCTGACACTTTCTCAGCCATCTCTAAATCAGCTTCATAGCCCATATGACTCAACAATATAATCTTGTTGATCCCTTCTTTCTCTATTTCTGAGATTGTCTTTCGCGCCGTATCCAGTGCATTGACAAAGGGTGTATCGGGGTCTGGGTTTGATATGTCTGCCATCTTATCTAAAGCTAAAGAGAAAATCGCGACAGGCTCTTCTTGTGCCTGCTTTACTATCCAGTTTGCAGCTTGGTTTTCTGAGTTATAGGTAATCAGTTTTTCATTGTCATCTAGTCGCAAAGCTTTGGATTTGTCTTCGTTAGATAAGTCCCAGTTTCCAGCAAGTAGTGGAAAATCAATTTGTTGGGCAAATTGGGCAACCGGAAGATTACCCATATCCAGTTCATGATTCCCTAGAGCCATGGCGTCAATGGCTAACGTATTCAGCATGGTCGCATTGGCTTCTCCCTTAAACAGAGAGAAATAAAGCGTACCTTGGAAACAGTCGCCAGCATGCAAGAATAGAAACGCTTGCTTATTATCTTTAGCTTGCTTTTCTAATTGTTGTTTTCTCGAAGCAATGCGAGCAAATCCACCAGCACTAACATAGGGCTGTAGTGTCTGTCCCTCTACATTAAGAGTAAGCTGTAGTGAGGTTGGTTCAAAATAGGAGTGCGTATCGTTAATGTGCGCCAGCTTAATCTTAGCTGGCTTATTCTTTTTATCTGTCATATTTATCTTCTCTCTTTTCCACTACATCGTAACGCATCCAATATGACAAATTCATTAACTTTCACATTTTTATTGCAAGCCGTTTTTTCTTGCACATACAAATATGAACTAAATCATTGACCTAGCCTTATGAGTTTTGAGTCATAAAGCTAAGATTGTGAGCTAAGCTCCTGCTTATTCGACAGTTTTCTATTATGCTTAATTAGAGGACGCTCATACGGAGTTACTATATGCAGCTAGAGCGAATTGAAATTTCTGGCTTTCGCGGTATAAAGCGTTTATCAATCGCTTTTGATGAACTCACGACATTAATCGGTGAAAACACCTGGGGTAAATCATCGTTATTAGATGCGCTTTCTGTTGCTTTGCCAGCTGAGGGCATTCCTTATCAGTTTGAGATGACTGATTTCCACGTTGATTACTCGATTGCACACCCACAAACACAACATCTGCAAATTGTGTTGAGCTTAGTATCGAATGACAAAAATGAGGTTCATTCAGGTCGTTACCGTAAGATCAAGCCTATTTGGATTAAAGATGATCAAGGCACCAACAAGATTATTTATCGACTGAGCGCCAGTCGTGACGGCTATGATATTAACACCCGTTACGCATTCCTTGATGAGCAAGGTAACCCTATGCCTTTGCATCACTCCGAAAAACTCGCCCAGGAGTTAATGACGTTACACCCCGTAATACGTCTCAAGGACTCTCGCCGCTTTGAAAGGCCCATTGGTACAAACGGCGACAACAATACTCGTATTGAAAAGCGAATAAATAATACATGCCGACGTTTAATGGCCGTTCCTGGACACGTCAACAAGGGCGAAATGAAGAGCAGCCTAAATTCAATGGGGGTATTGGTTGATCATTATTTCTCATTTAAGTCCAATTCACGCAAAAACATACGTAAGCAAAGAGATGGAATTTTCTTTAACTCTTCGCCCAGCAATAAACGCTTATCTCAAGTCGTCGAGGAAAATGATAAACAAACTCGACTGTTGTTTATGGGGTTGCTTAATGCTTACCTACAAGCAAAAGGTCCCAATCAATTAAGACGATGCGCTCGCCCGCTCTTGATCATCGAAGATCCTGAAGGCCGCCTACACCCTACTCACCTAGCCCGAGCTTGGAGCTTATTACAACTCCTGCCTATGCAGAAGATTCTCACCACAAATAGTGGCGAGTTACTTGGCCAAGTGCCACTCCATTCTATAAGACGCTTGGTTCGACAGTCGGATCGAACCATTACCACGTATTTACCGTCACAGGGCTTAAGTCGCGACGAGCTCCGCCGCATTGGCTTCCATATTCGTTTCCACCGTTCCGGCGCATTGTTCGCACGGTGCTGGCTGCTAGTCGAAGGTGAAACCGAAGTTTGGCTGTTTAACGAACTCGCTAATCAATGTGGTTACAATCTTGCAGCTGAGGGAGTCCAGATTATTGAATTTGCGCAATCAGGGCTAAAATCGCTACTTAAAGTCGCTAAAGCATTTGGCATTGACTGGCATGTGGTGACCGATGGCGACGCTGCTGGTAAAAAATATTCAGCCGCAGTAAGAGCCCAGCTAGGCAATGATCAAGAAAGACATCGCTTAACAGAATTACCTGATAGGGATATCGAACATTTTCTTTATAACAACGGCTTTGAATTGTTTTTTAAAGATATGGTTCGTATACCACACGACCACCCAATCCCCGCTAAGAAAGTAGTAACGAAAGTGCTTAAAAAGTTTGCAAAACCCGACTTAGCGCTTGCGATCGTTTCTCACTGCGAAGATCGAGGAATGGAATGTATACCTTTGCTATTACGTTGGACGTTAAAACGCGTCGTCACCATGGCGAATGGCAATACGTAAGTTGTGGTATTAAGGCATAAAAAAGCGGCATTGATGATGACCATCAATGCCGCGTATCTATTTCGATACAAATCAATCGGGGGTTGCCCAAATCCATCAGGAAGAATCTGGGCACACAATTAAGTTCTCGCTTGTAGCTCAGCACTTGATTGCGCTTGGTTTGCCTTTTGATGTAGCCATAAACCGCTTGCCTTCATTAGGTATCCGAAAATGCCACCCAAAATGAGCGAAGGGACAACCAATTTCCAATCTCCTGCAGCAGCAAACGTTGCACAGCAACCAATAAATGTGCCTGGAATGTAAGTAAGCAAGCTTTGTTTTGCCTGAATACACATTAAAAACGCAACAATCGCTGTAATCACATAGCCTAAAATTTCCAATGATGCGTACTGTGAAGCATGAATAATAACCATTGCCCAAAATACGCCTGTCATATTGGTTACCAAACTTTGGGCTAAACCCTTAAACCCGCTGGTTGGTGAAGCAAAGTAACTGGTACACCCTAAAAATCCGGCCCATGAGAGGAGTCCAAGTGAAATGGCAAGCCATCCCCATAAACCAGAAAGAATACCCGTTGTTAATGCAATCGCGACTAGTGTGCTCATAACGCCTCGTTACGTGTGCTTTGACACATCAAAAGTACAAGACCGCATATTAAGAAGAATTGATAACAACCAGTAATACACAGATCACACTTTATGGGTAACAAAATGAATAAATAGTAATATTTACGTGATGCAATCGATGTTTCAACAGATTTAGGTAATAAGGCGCGCATTACAATACTGATGGTTTGCCCTTCATCATTCGCAACCCTTCTCGTTTAATGCATTCCACTAACGGGTTTTCAACCATGTCAGCACGCCATATGAATGACAATGTCCGCTCCATATTGAGCTCTGGTACATTCAAAGCGACTAATTGCCCACTCTCGATGTAGCGCTCAACATCAAGGTAAGGGAGGCACGTAAGGTATTGCCCGTGTTCCACCATACTTCTTAGTACGGGCACATGTTCATATTCCCGCCAAACATCTAAATCCTCAATTAAATGGTGAATGGAGCTATCAAAAATTTTGCGAGTGCCGCTGCCATGCTCACGTAGTACCCATTTGGCTTGTTCAAGCTGTGCCAAACTGACCTTTTCTTGTAGTGCGAATGGGTGATGGGCGGCCGCAACGACGGTTAAGTGATCACGACACCAAACTTCTTGGTGTAAACGGTTGTCATCACAGCGCCCTTCAATGATTCCAAGGTCGTATTTGTAGTCCAACACACCCTGCATGACGCTATCAGTACTTTTTACTTTCAGCGATATTCGCATTTCCGGAAATGAGTTATCAATAATACTGATAAGGTCCGGTACTAAGTGTTCTGCGGGTGTTTGACTTGCGCCAAGTTTTAGATGACCACTTAACAAATGCTGTTCATAAAAGCCCATTTCGATTTGCTGGGCATCTTGGAGTAATCGTTTTGCTTTTGGACGCAGCCACATGCCCCAATGAGTTAATGCCATTTGCTTGCCTTGACGCTCAAACAGTGGTCTGCCAAGCATCTTCTCAAGCTGAGATAAGGACATACTTGTCGCTGATTGAGTTAACGAGAGTTTGTCAGCAGCTAAACTCACGCTCCCGGTATCGGCAACCGCATCAAATACTGCAAGTTGTTTTAAAGAGTAGCGCATAGGACTCCTATCCCTGTTTTTATAATATTGTTACCTAGCTTTCTATGCGTATGAATTCTCTGACAAATACGCATTCCGTTTCATTCTACTCCCTCAAAAATCCTTATCAATATTTTTGATAAGGATTTTAAAAATTATCAATTTTACCTGTAGTAGCTCGGCCATTAATCTGAATTGGCAACAGCGATGATGCGTTGCAAACATCAGGAGGTATGTATGTATTTCATTGGGGAGCGGCAATGACACAAGCGCAAACTAATAACCAATATTTCTCACCCATCGAGATGATGGCTGAAGCTGAGAAGTTTGCTATGAGTAAGGCGAAGAAAAGCAGCGGAATGACACTAAGCCTTGCCGTTATGGCTGGCGCGTTTATCGGGCTCGCCTTTCTTTTCTATATTACGGTTACAACCGGAAGCTCTGACACGGGCTGGGGACTCAGTCGCCTAGCTGGAGGCTTAGCTTTCAGTATGGGATTGATTCTAATAGTCATTTGCGGAGGCGAGTTATTTACCAGTTCCGTTTTGTCGAGCATTTCATGGGCCAATAAGCAAATCAGTTTCATGAAGATGCTAAGTGTTTGGGGCAAGGTGTACGTCGGTAACTTTATCGGAGCCATGCTACTACTCACCATAGTATCTGCAGCGGGCTTGTATCAAATGGCTCACGGTCAATGGGGGCTGAATGCTCTCAATATCGCTCAGCACAAATTGCATCACACGACAATTCAAGCTTTCGCTTTGGGGGTGTTATGTAACCTACTTGTTTGTCTCGCCATATGGCTAACATTCAGCAGTGCCAACGCACTAACGAAAGCTGCAATGACAATAATGCCTGTAGCGATGTTCGTCTCAAGCGGTTTCGAACACTGTGTCGCTAACATGTTTATGGTACCGCTTGGAATCGTAATTCAGAGTTTCGCGCCTGACGCTTTTTGGACGCAAGTCGGTGCAACTCCAGCGCAGTACGCAGATTTGAATATCTACCAGTTTGTCACCGCGAACTTAATTCCAGTGACTTTAGGAAACATCGTGGGGGGCGCTGTACTCGTTGGGCTCGCGAATTGGTGTATTTACCGTCGACCACAACTAAAAGCAGCATCTGTTTCTTCTATTACAACAACCACTAATATTACGTCAGTTAAGGAAACCACTATGAACACAACTATCCTTGTTAAAGATATCATGAACCCTGCCCCAGTTACGCTAGGCGCAGAAATGACAACACCAGCGGCTATCGACACTCTATTAGATCACCATATGGTTAGCGCACCCGTTGTCGACATCGAAGGACGTTTAGTTGGATTCTTCTCAGCACATGATGTGATGGTCGATCTTTGGTGCCAAGACTACATTCCGACTCAAGGCCAGAAGGTAGTAGATTTAATGTCTCGCGATGTTGTTGCAATTGATTCTTCAGACAAACTTGTCGATGTTGCGGAATACCTATGTATTGATAAAGAGCAACTTTATCCGACAACCAGCATGGGGATTGCGACACAATTTACAACATTATCATTGGAAGAGCGCGCTAAAAGTATGAAGGTAAGCAAACCACATGTCTTACCTGTTATCGAGAATGGTAAGTTTGTTGGCGTAGTTACCCGTGAAAACGTGCTCTCTTCTCTTAGAACTGTTTATGGTGACCGCGTCACTTTAGTTGAGCGTGAATTAGAAACAGCATAAAAATATTACTAAGCAACGTCAAAAACGCTAGGATTTTGGTCGGGAAATAAGTCGCTTGACCAAAAAAGCCCTCAACTTATGTTGAGGGCTTTCTTCATTAAGTGGGTGTGATTAAAGTATTATTTCTGAATACCTTCCACATGCAATTCCATATCAACATAGCTTGATGTCCCCATCACTGCGATATTGAAGTCGGCTAGCTCTAAACGAGTTGTACCGTAGAAACCCGCGCGCTTACCACCCCATGGGTCTTGGCCTGCACCAATAAATTCTGCATCAATCGTAATTGGTTTAGTGACACCGTGTAGATTCAAATCACCTTTGACTTCTAAGTTACCATCGCCCTTGTCAACTACACTTGTGCTTTTAAATGTCGCTGTTGAGAATTTGGATGCATCTATGAAGTCCGAGCTACGAATGTGCTTATCACGCTCAGCGTGGTTAGAGTCTAAACTGCGAGTATCTACATTTACTGTCACTTTAGACGCTGTAACGTTCGCTGGGTCGTAAGAAAATTCACCATCAAAAGTATTAAAACGACCTTTAATAAAACTGTAGCCTAAGTGACTTACTTTGAAGTTAACTGACGCGTGAGCGCCTTTCGTATCAATAACGTAGTCCGCTGCGCTCGCACCAAAAGGCAGTGCCATAACCATAGCTAGTCCTGTAGCAAATAACGTTTTTTTCATTTTGAAGCTCCTATCATTTTGCGTAGCGTGTTGAGTTTTACTCTAAATATAAAGTTAGGCAGACTAACTCTAATCACTGACTTAGTAATGTAGTTAATCTAGTCGAATTAGTCACTTAGACACTACAAAAGTTCTGAACAAGTCATTAGATAAATTTGAATGAATGGAAAGCTGGCTACAGAGTTTCAATCAAAGAGGTATTTAGGCGGAAAAGAAACATGTTTGAAGCATTAGAGATTGCTAAACTAACTGGCAAGCGTCACAACGATGTAATGCGTGACTGCCGAGTGATGTTTGAAGCTCTTGAGATGGATGAAGAAGTACAGCGCAGATTTGCGCGCTACTATAAAGCGACGAATGGTAAGAAAAACCCAATGATTGAACTACCAGAAGATTTGGTTAATACCTTAATCACTGGCTATTGAATACTATTACGATTAGTGTTAGTACTATATCCCTACTTAACTAGACTACTAGATTATTAAAGATATGATTGAATACATCTTAAACATGAATACCAATCTTCTTATTATTATATGCTTCTTCTTATTGGTACTACATAACATAAGCTTAACCTCTGAGATAAGAAAGTCACAACGTAACACTTTCAGTAAAAGCATCAGAGAGCATGAAGAGCTGATAAAATGCTTTGAATATACTCAGAAGCTAATCACTGAGAGAGAGAGAAATTAAGAGAAAGAAATAAATGAATGTTTGGCATTGGGCTATACCTACTATCAGCGGAGTACTTCTGTATGCTTTTAAAGCTTCAATCATCGCTTTCTTTACTAATCCAATTACACTAATCTTTATTTTAATGATCTTATGGTTATTGGGGGGGTTATTTGGCGTAAATGCTTGATATTCAAGAGCACACGCCCCAATGAAATTTATAAAAAATGGGATTATTGAAACTTTCCCATATAGATTATAACTAGGATATCTCCGAGAAGATCCTGTTTACATAGTAAAGAGCATCCCCATAAATGGATCTGTAAGCCATTCTAAGAGGCTTTATAATAACATCATTATCATTTATCAAGTTTAGTATTAAAGTGCATTATAGAGTGTTACAGGAGATTTAGCATATGATACACCTGAAAGTTACAGGATGATTTGTAGGAGTTAAAATAATTACTGTCTAGGGATGCCATGTCTTTTAGCTAAACCCGCTTTAACCAGAGTCCCTATTAAATGAGTAGGTACTACTTTTCCCCTCTTTAATTTATGCCCTTTGAATGTAACTGTTTTAGTTGCTATATGCTCATAGTCATGACTTGTAGAATAGTTTGTATTCATCTTGTTTACCTCTGTTAATTAAAAGAAGTCCAGCATAGATTACCCACTGAAGGAGGGATAAAAGAGACGCTGAAGAAGGGATTTGATTATATGGGGTATCGTTAAGGAATAGCAGTAACTAGAGAGTATTAATTCTTTTAATCTTTTTTCAGAGTTAAAGAAAAGCATTAAGGAATAGCAGTAACTAGATAATAATCTTAAAATAAGAATAGGGTTAAATAGTATAGGTAGTATAAATAGTTTGTTAAAATAGTTTCTTAATAGTCTGTTACGCTATTATTTCAAGAGTTTTTAATCTTGTTTTAAGAGTATCCATTCTCAAAATAAGAATAAATAATCTCAAAACAAGAATCATTAAAAAGCCCTATCTTCTTCTGATATCTCCCCAACATCAGGAGCTTTTACGATAACTACCCCTTCAGAGCTATTCCTAGGCTCTGTCCACATAGGCAAAGGCTCTCTCCTACTCTCCTTTCTCCTTTCCTCTTCTGCTTCCTTCATTGCCTTTCTATCTGCTTCTGTAACCTTTGAGGGAAACTTACTAACGTTAATCCCGTATATTTCCCCTTTATCATTCCGAGACTTGAAGAGGTAACCCAAGCTCTCTAGCTTCTTCTTGATAGTAGAAAGGTTGTTAGGCTTAACCCCCGTATGAGTCGCTATTTGCTCTAGAGTCACAAAGCAATAAAGGTAATCCTTATCCTTATGCTTCCCTAGATAGTCACTGTAAGTCAGTAATACAAGCTTATCCCTATGAGTGAGAGTATCAGAGAAATCAGTTTGTATTATTAACCGTGTTATCTCGAACTGGCTTAACTTCTCCGCCATATTTTCCCCTTAAAAGGGTCTACCATAGTCAGTAGATTCTATACCTTCTTTGATACATACCCACACTCTAGCCTTAATCTGAGCTTCAGGGATTACCGTGTACTCTTCAGTAGAATAATAATCTAATACCTTAGTAGCTTTTAACTTGCTGGATATAGTTGTTAGCTTATTCTCAAAGTATTCTCTGAGATTGGCTATCTTTACTTGATGCCCGTCTAGTGTAGATTCTGGCTTAGGTTCAAGCGTTATACTCTCACCTTTCTTAGTCTCTATTGTTACTTTTTCCATTTAATGCCCCTTCTAATAATTAATTACTCTTCTTCTACTTCTTCAAATAGATAACCAAAACTGTCATATGATGCGGGCTCACTAATTTTTAGCGTATCTAGTGAATAGTTAGGCAAGAGAGCGCAAACTGTATATTCAAGCAATACTGACTCTGCTGTCTCAGTTGAGATATTTAGCCTCTCAGCCATGTCATTTAAACCGTCCGCTATTACTCCAGCTAAATGCCCAAATAACATGGGGCTAGCTCCGTCTTTCTTCGCCTTTTCTGCCAAGTCCCATATTTTTGACATAGCTAATGCGAGTTTCAATAATTTAACATCGCCTATCTCTCTTTCAATTAGTTTCATATTTCTTATTTCCTCTTGGTAAAAAAAAAAGACAGCACCCCATAAGGGCACTGTCTATACTTGCAATCTTTAGAGCTGGTATCTAGTGTCAAATCAGCTCACCTAATTTTCTATTTACCATACGCCCCTATTCAGAGAAAAGCAAACGTTTTCTTAAACCCATTTTATTATATGCAAATATGGGCTTAAGGTAACGCTCTAAGTGTGTCATTTCCCAAGGGTAATAGCTATATAGCTGTATATAGTGACACACCCCTTAGAGGCTCTTACAGGAGCTTTTAGAGCTATATATGATATGTATTTAGGTTATTTGGTAATCTTTTTAAATTTACGTCTTAACGTAGCTTGAGGGATGTCAAAAATAGCTTCTAACTCTCTCCAGATTTTTCCTTGACTACGTTGAGAAACAATAGCACTTATTAATGTATTCTCTTGTATTTCAATATTACAGGATTCTTCTGTATTAACTGGCTTATTAAGCTGACCTATCAGATAGGCGGCTTCATTAATAGAACTTCCAGTTTCCCAACTAATATCTCTTTTACGTTTGTTAATATCATTCATATCTAACTCAGTTTAGATTAACTTAAAGTAAACTCGCTTATTATGCTGTTTCTCTAGCTCTACCATATTGAAACTTACTAGCATAGGCATAAGATTAAGCCTTACATAATTTCCTGTATAGCCTAGATTATTGCCGAGTTGATTGTAACCTATCTTACAATAACCCATACTATCAGAGTTATTTTCTAACTCTTCATAGAGCCTCATTGCTGAAAGATAACACTTCTTAAAAATCATTATTCTCACCTCTTCTGATTCTGTTTTAGCATGTTTAAAACTATGCTTATTAATATTAAAGGGCTTATTTTGTTCTTTGCGTTTAAAGAAGTAGCATTTAGCCATATATTACCCCTTATTAAAAAAGAAGCCCCTAATAGTAATGACAGAAACTAAAAGGGGCTTAATGGCGATTTCTTAGCTAAGATTAATCATTTCAAGTACAGTAAGATAAGCTTTAATCTCTTCAACTGTATCAAGTTTAATTTCATCTTCAGTAGCTTTTTGCTCTGAGACAAATGTATAAGGGTTAGAAGGGGTTTTATAAGTTAATAAGCTTACTTCTACTAAATCAACGCTTTCTAAATAGCGAATATCACCCTCTGTATAAGAGTCTTTAGCAATGTAGCCAATACTTAAACCTACTTCTTCACCTCCAAGTAAATCACTTCGTATCTCTTCAGCTTTCTCTAAATCTTTAGTTAACTCTGCTGTCATATAAAGTCCTACAGAATCAGAAGTTAGTTGTAAGATTTTACCTACTGGAAGTGATTTTGATTCATGGTTAGAGAAGAGATAAATGTGGTTACTCTCTTTATCTGATTGCCATTTAGAAACAGCTTCATCAAAAGCCCCCTTCTTAACTACATCTTTATGAGAATCTACAGTATCGTAGATAGAAACATAACCTGATACCTGATAACCATCATAACCGATTTCTTCAATATCGAATTGCTTGATCTGCATAACTAGATCCCCTATTAAGCTAGGGAAATTTGATATACTGGATGAGCAGCAATCTTAGTACCCTTGATACGTGCAAGGACTTTCAAAGTACGTTGGTTCGTAGAGAAATCATCAGCATTATCACCATATTGGATAGCAGCATTACCAGAGCGATAGATAAGAGCTGAATTAGTAATAAGCATTACACCACTATTAGCAACCTCTGAAAGAAGGACAGGAACGCCGAATAGGGTTTTAGTATCCTCAATAGATTCAAGACCTAGAGCCATAAGAGCTTTATCAAGTGTTAGAGCATCCGCTTTATTAACCACTAACAAACGCCCCTCTACTTCACTAGGAAGGCTTTTAATCATTTCATTGACTTTATCTAGAGCTGCTGTCTCTGTAGCTGTTACAGTCTCAGCCATAGCTTTTAAATCCTCTAGAGCTTTGGTAGCACAGAGTTTATTAACTTCTGTAATAATGGCTTGCTCATAAGCATCTAGAGCCTGAGTATCGGCAATAGCTTGAGTAGACATGCGGATTAGATAAGTAACATCTGTAAGCTTAAGAGGCACCCATTCGAAGGAAGCACCAGAAGCAGTGATAGCATCAGCTTCATTAGCCTGTACGGTAGCAGGTTCAACAATATTAAGGGCTGTTAATGCTATTACACCATTAGGAGCAGCTAGGGTTTCTACAGCATCAAATAGAATTGATTCACGATAAGTATTATAAGCAGTAGTAGGAGTCTTAACAGAAGGCTGTTTACCTAGTACAGTGTTTGTAATATCTGTACTTCCCGCTTTAACCTCTAGACTACGCCAATGATACATAGGTGATCGAGTACTCTCTGAAATACCAATATAAGAACGCAGAGGAATATTAGAATCACCTTTAGAGATCATCTTAGATAGCTCGTTAACTGATTTCTTTTCAAAACCTTTAGTTTGTTTAAGAGCATGTACTTGGTTAGAGATCGCATCGATCTCTTCAATCCTTTTAGTAGATAGTTTCATAGTTATAAGTCCTTCTATAACTGTATTAAAATAAGTTGATGGGTTCTTTAAACTCTACCCATTAAAGAGCATTCCGTAGTTTTTATTGATTTTATATCGTTGTTTACTCAACTATTAGCATCACATAGCTAGACGCAAGATTTTCCAATAATCATATTAACTGTATAAGATAGCCCTTCTAGCTTTCTTAAATCATTTCTAATAAGATTCTCTTCTTTCTTGAATCGTGTGAATTCTTCATGTAAATCCTTCTGATAATCACTCATTACTGAAAAGATAATTGATTCAATTCCATTATTTGTTAAATTGACTATCTTATTATCATATAAACCTCTTTCAGCATAAGCTTGATACATCCCATTAAGGATTGATAACTTTTCTCTGATAGTAAAAGAACTAGAATAAATACCATCTACTTCAAACTTTTCATAAGCATTCGTATAAAGTGCCTTCTCTGTAAGATTATCTTTATCTACAGCGAAATTATTAAAAGGCTTCATAATCTGAGAATGTAGGAGTTTACGCTTGTCTTTAACTTGATTTAATTTCTTCCAAGTTACATTAGTAAGCTCTTTGATATCTTCTTTAGTAGTTAGCATTTCTTTGTTAACTTCTCTAATCTTGTCGATAATGCTTTCTCGTGTTGGTTCTTTCGGTGTTGTTTTGATAAGTTTCATAATATAATCATCCATGATATTAAGTGTTTCGTTGTAAGGTGTTAAAAAGAGAGGGGAAAAGGGAAGGAGTTAAAACCTTAACCCCTCTAAAACTAAGCGTTATGCTATATTAAAAGGAAAGGTAATTAGTAGGAGCTAAATAATTCGTAGTTAGAAGGTAACTAAAAGGAAATTTCTTAAGCATATATCTCAACCCCTACCCCTTCATATACTGCGGCTAAATCCCACACTTTTTACTATCTATCATATACTGCCCCTAAATGTGTGGTTTTTATTAAATCTAGGCTTATTCCAGAGGATAGATAGAAAGGCTATAGGGTAAATGCTCTAATAATAGCCACGGAAGCTCCTGTATGGCTCTCTAATAGACTTTAGGGCATTAAGATAATATATTACATTAGATAAAGAAAAAACCTCTTAGAATCACTCTTAGAGGCATATAGGTAATATGGGGATTAATTGGAAGTTACGTAAACTATTGAATTATTTTCTCTCTCTAGCTCTGTTACGTCTGTTATTTCCCATAGTTGGGATACTTTAGCTATTACTTTAAGGGGGTATCTAGGAGTAACAAAAGTCCTTACCTTCTCATTGTCAGTGAGTTTTAAAGTATAGGTATAGTTTTGAGAGTCTATTGTTAGTCCACTGAAACTAGATAGAATATCCCTTACCTTTAATCTAGCCTCTATTGCATCAGGCTCGTTATCTTCTCTTTCTGCATTGGCTAGTATGGTTCTCATTAGTTCCATATCTTGTAGGTGAGTAGTATCACCTTTATAGCCTTCTCTTTGTGTACCTAATTCTAACTTTCTCTCTTTAAGTTCGTGTAATGGTTTAGAGCCATTAATTAGAGTATCAATATCAATACCCATAGATTCAGAGACTTGTTTTAACTGGATTATAATTTTCTCTTTCTCTGTTTCAATCTTATCTAACTCTAAATCAATCTTCGCTAACTGTTCATTATTTACACTCCATCTGTGAGCATATAGAGAGGGGTCTAGTAAATGCTCATGTAAGAAGCGGTAGAACACTTTAAGAGATATGTTTTTACTTGGACAGCCTGAACCCTTCCTAGACTCTCTACAGCGTATATAGGGGATTCCTGCCCCCTTAATCATCACTAACTCTGAACCACAACAATTACATTTACCAATACCTTTTAAGATGTTCTTATGTGAAGTAGTAGAGCCACCCTTAGTATTTTTCATTGCAATAGCTGACTTATCTATCACAACTTGAACCCTATCAAATAAATCCTTGTCTATTATAGATGGGTAGTGATTACTAATTATTAATCCTGTAGGAGTTTTAATTTTATTATTGATGTAATTAGGACGGTACTCACCTAGCACAGCTCTATTTCTTAAGGTGTTAGAGATAGTAACAGCATTCCAAGTTTTACCAGTAGGAGAGGTAATACCCTCATCATTGAGTAGCTTTGAAATCTTATAAGCTCCAATACCCTTTATCCTTAAATTAAATATACGCTGAAGGATAATTACTTTCTCGTTAGGGATATATGATTTCTTATCATCAGAGACACTTAGCCAGAAAGGACAGGTTTTAGTTTTAATTGCGTTTTCTGGGTTATCTCTCTTAGCTTGCCATGCAGCCTTAACACGTTCTGATTTAAGCTGTGACTCTTTGTGAGCACGTTCCATATGAATAGAGGCAATGATAAAATGACTAGCATCCATCCCTTTACGATAGATTGTACCATCCTCGATAGTCACAATATCGACATACTGAACTAACTCTACTAGCTGTGTAATCGCTGTCTCAATGTTAGCTCTAGATAGACGGTCTAAGGATTCAACAATAAGGATAGAGCCTTTCTCAATAGCTCCACTCTCACAGGCTATTTTAAACTTAGATAATCCAGAGTCTTCTAACTGGTTTGCACCTGTCCAACCTGATACCCCCAAATCTTCATACCGTACATCTGATAATTGATGCCCGTTATCCTTACACCATTTAACCGCTAACTCTGTTTGTCGTCTGTATGAATCCCCTAGCTCCTGTTTTTTGGAACTGAAACGGATATAGCTATATGCTGCCATTGCCTAAACCCTTGTAGATACTGCTAAAGATTGGGCTTAGTCTACCAGAGCTTTTAGTTTATGCCTAGCATACGTCTTAGCGTGTTGTCTTTATTTATAAAGTGATGTTTAAGTGCGGCAAAGGCGTGGGCGGCAGCCATTAAAATTAGAGCCCATGCAGCGTAAAAATGGATTAGGCCAGCGGTATCTGCTTGATTTTCAAATAGTGCTCCAGCCCCTGGGACATTAAACCAATTGAAAACATCGATACCTCTACCATCTTCTGTAGAGATCAAATAACCTGAAACAAACAAAAGAACTAAGGTCACATACATTGCCAAATGCACCAGCTTAGCGCCCACCTTTTCTATTGCACTTCCTTCCAATTTTGGTGACGGCGTCACAACCTTCCAAACCAAACGGAAAAGTGTCAAACCAGCAAGTAAAAGGCCAATCGATTTATGCCAATGCGGTGCAGTACGATACCATTCGCTGTAATAAGATAAGTCGACCATCCACAGGCCAACAGCAAACATACCAATGACAACAAATGCTGACACCCAGTGAACTAAGCGGGCCACGGCGTTATAGTTTTTTACTTCCGGCTTCATTACATTTTCCAAGTTAAATGAATCTCTTTATCACAAAGAGTACTAATGCCCCTTTGTGTATAACAGATTATTTACCATTCTTTACATAGGGGAAACGTACGCGCCTTGATGATGTCGTTCGAAAATTTTGAAGGAACTTTTTTAATACAAGACTAATAAGCTATTGGTAATCGCTTATCTGCTCAATTTCGTAGAGTTCATCAGAAATATCCATCATTTTTCGCTCCATTATTGCCTGAGCATCTTTGATACCTTGGTTGTAAAATGCAGGACCAAACTTGGCGGTGATAAAATCAAGCATAAAATCAGCATCAAACTGACCGATCTCAACATCGAGCTCTTGTTCCATATAGTTCTGTAGCGCCGTTGCCATTGCCTGTTTTTGATGTGATGTAAATTCAATCTTAGACATAAACCCTTAACTCTATGCGTTTTTTTGAGTATTAAGTGTAACTGAGTTTAACAAGCGCGTGGTAATGTAAGCGCTTAAACTGGGAACTACGGAGAGGTTAACCTTGTTACTGGATGTGTTGATACAAAGTGTGAATGAATTCCAAGCTGATTGTATGAAGCTATGTGAAAAACACTACCCAACCATACATAACCGTGGAATGAGTGAGCATCATCTTGGTTTAGCATTTGCTCGTCGCCTTTCACGAACCTTAAAAGAGTTTGGTCATAGCTACGACTATCAGCCTCTTGATACCACCTCAACTTCGTCAGAGTATCCTCACCACTACCGCGTTACTTCAGAATTAGGCACAGTTTGGGTATTAACTTCGCACCTCGTGAGTGCCGGAAGTTCTTGTAGAAATAAGCAATTTAAAACGATTGCTCAATGGCAAGCAGAGTACGGTTATGCGGTGCAACCAAATGATCTTTTGCTCTTACTTACAGATCATTGGATTACTAGAAGCAAACAGAGTAGAGAATTACTCCACTGGTGGACAGGACAACTGCCTGATGAAATAGACGAATACCGTACCCAAGGGATAAGCTTGTTCGAAAGCGAATCTCAGCTATCTCTTTCTCTAGAGAACAATTTTGATTTAAGCCCCTACTACGTCAAGTTTACCCATCCCTTAAAACGCTCTAATGATCAGCAACTGGTGCGCAAATACATTCAGCTGTTTTCCGTCATTCAGCTAAGTTAGTTGCTAATTGTCACATTCAATTCATTTTATCCAACCATACTTTAACTATAGTTGGACGGAATGATGCCTTTGTGAAAAAACTTAAGCGATATCAATATGAGCGTTATGCAGTTCTATGTAACTTAGCCTATTCAAAAGTACTCAAACAAACCCGTTATGGTTTTTCTCCCAAAGGCCAGCGAGTCGTGTTTAATCGTTTCGGCCAACCAATGATGCGCGTTCTGTGGCACGATGATCATGAAGAGGTTATCGTGGTGATTAAAGGATCACATAATCTGCCTGATTGGCTTTTAAATCTCGCTTTATGGAAACGAAACCTAAAGCAGCTTGGATTAGACTATTCGGTGCATGCCGGTTTTCGGCACCAAATCCTACAACAATGTACCGCCAAGCATCCAAACGATCTCATCAACACCAGTGTTTATACGCAGTTGATGTCAATCCTTGAACCGCTACTTTCCAACGGAAAACGCGTGACCTTTACTGGACATTCATCCGGAGGCGCAATCAGTTGTATTTTGGCTGATGCTCTGGAGAAGAAACACACTAAATCAGTCAAACGTATCGTTACCTTTGGTCAACCGGCATTTGGCGGATATGCAATGACCCGCAATTACAAATTGAAGCATAAAACGTATCGTATTTGCTGTGATCTCGATATCGTGACCTTCCTTCCACCAATCCCAGGTCTATATCTCCACATTGGTAAGCTATTGTGGCTGTACAATGGTAAAATCTATGAAAACACATCAACCGTGGTACGTTTGGGGCGCTCAATAACTTCTTGGGTGCTACGACCTTTCTCTTACCATTTGATGTCCAAATACATACGAAATAAAGACTTTTTTGATGAACGTTAACTAAAGCTTGTTTGCGCGGGTTATCGTGTAGAAAAGTCTATCAATATCTGTTTTCAATGAGATGTACTTTATAGTTATAACAACTTAATCAATAAAGCATTGACACATTTACGTCGCAGTCAATATTATGTCAATTAGTTTGCACTATCTCATACGGAAAAGAGACCGAGGTCTGTTGTTTAATGATTCTCACAAGCAAAAGTCAATTTCAGCGATGCTTAGAATATACTCCCGAGCAACAGTTTATCGCTCGATACAAAGAGTTTGTTCTTTCAAGCGTTTACCAGCCTATATATGATTCTTTCGACAACGTTGTTGGTGTGGAAGCTCTCGTTAGGATCAAAGACTCGGCTGGCTCCGCATTGCGACCTGACTTGTTTTTCGGCTCTGATGAATATTCTGAAATAGACAAAATTAATGTTGAACGCCTAAGTCGTGTCATTCATATTCGCAATTTCGCACAATCTAAATACCATTCAAAGAAACTGTTTCTTAATGTTCTTCCAATCGCAGGAGAAAAGCTTGCTATTGAGGATTTGGAACACGGGCTGCTGGCGAAAAGAATCAAGAAGCTGAACTTGAAAAACTCTCAGATCGTGATGGAGCTCATTGAGTTAGATTGTCAAAACCAACAATACCTCAACCTAGCAATGGAGAAGCTGAACGAGAACGGCTTTAATATTGCTATCGATGATTATGGGGTAAACGCCTCAACACAAGAGCGTGTTCATCAAGTTAATCCCCACATACTTAAACTCGACCGTTCATTACTCATTAAGTACTGTAATAATGATCACGAGCCTTTAATGAATGCAATTACCCTAGCGAAACGCATCGGCGCATTAACCGTCATCGAAGGGATCGAAACAAAAGAACAACTAGAAATGATGCGATCTCTAAACATCGATCTCTACCAAGGATTTTTCCTTGCGATTCCCGAAAGCCTACCGCCTAATTCTATTGACAAAACTGGGTAACTTTTACTGGCCATTAGTTATCAAACAAATCATTTCAACACAATTATTAACATCTAAAATACAAATCATAAATAGATTTTCTCACTATCTTTATAAAACAAATTAATTTATTGCTCTAGATCATCAGACTCAATGTTAGCACTCGTGCTATTGGATGAAGTTTTGTACATTCCTGTTCATAGTTTGAAACAGTTTTATACAAGTCCAATAATTTTAAGGTGATTCTCATGCTGGAGCTTATTATAGGGTTAGCGATAACAATAGTCGTTGGCTACTTCATCGTAAAAGGGTACAAGCCTGCCGGGGTTCTTTTAACTGCTGGTATAACATTGCTGATACTGACGGGTGTTTTGGGCCACACGGTTCTTCCCGCTAAGGTAGCGTCTACAGGTAACATGGTTACAGATGCCCTTGAGTATGTGAAGTACATGCTTCAATACCGTGGTGGTGGCCTAGGTATGCAGATCATGTTGCTATGTGGCTTCGCTTCTTACATGACTCATATAGGCGCAAACAACGTTGTCGTAAAACAGTTTTCTAAGCCACTTTCAGTTATTAAGTCGCCTTATGCCCTTCTTGTCGCTGCGTACATCGTTGCTTGCCTCATGTCTTTGGCTGTAAGTTCAGCAACAGGCTTGGGTGTACTTCTTATGGCAACGCTTTTCCCAATGATGACCGCTATGGGGATCTCACGTCCAGCGGCCGTCGCCGTTTGTGCCTCTCCCGCTGCAATCATTCTTTCTCCTACTTCAGGAGACGTCGTGATTGCTGCAGAAAAATCAGGCTTAGACCTTGATGTGTTTGCAGTACAAACTGTATTACCGGTTTCAATTTGTGCGATTATTGTTATGGCCGCTGCCGCTTTTTTCTGGAACAAGTATCTCGACAAGAAAGATAACTCTCCGATGGAACGCGTTGATGTATCTGAAATTGAAGTAAAAGCTCCAGCCTACTATGCAGTTCTACCTTTCTTACCAATTGTTGGAGTGTTCTTGTTTAACGGCCGCACGATTCCAGGCTTGAAGCTCGATATCTACACAATCGTCGTTCTCTCAATTTTCCTTGGTGCTCTGATTGACTTCATTACAAAGCGATTCAAAGGTAAAGAGACGCTGGAAGACCTTGAAGCTTGTTATCAAGGAATGGCTGAAGCGTTTAAAGGTGTAGTAATGCTGTTAGTCGCGGCTGGTGTTTTCGCTCAAGGCCTGATGTCTATCGGTGCTATTGATAACCTATTGCACTTAGCTGAAACCGCTGGCGCTGGTGGTATTGCATTGATGCTGATTTTGACAGGCTTGACTGTCGCAGCCGCCATTGCGACAGGGTCAGGCAACGCGCCATTCTACGCTTTTGTGGAACTCGCGCCATCATTAGCAGCGAAGATGGGACTTAACCCTGCATTCCTCATCATCCCAATGCTACAAGCCTCTAACCTTGGTCGCACCGTATCACCAGTTTCAGGTGTCGTTGTTGCAACTTCAGGTATGGGCAAGATCAGTCCTTTCGAAGTGGTAAAACGTACTTCTGTACCCGTGCTTTGTGGTCTAATTACCGTTATCTTTGGCACATTGGTTTTGGTTCCGATGGCTGCCTAGTCCACTAATCGATAAATAAAGGGCGCAATATGCGCCCTTTCTGCTATCTGAATATGACCGTTATTTTATCTCGCCATAGCGTTCTAAGTAGAGTACTGTCGCTGCTGTACGCGAAGGTACTTTTAGCTTCTTAAGTAAACTCTTCATATGAACCTTTACCGTTGATTCAGATATGAACAACGTATCGGCAATCTGTTTGTTACGATCGCCTTTAGCCACCTCTTTCAGTATTTGCATTTCTCGATCAGTCAACTCGTCGAACACATCAGAGCTATTTTCCCGTTCAATTAAGTATTTAGCGACTTCTTGACTGTACGCTTTGTTACCACGTAATGAAGATTTCAACAGTTCTACTAACTCATCCGGTTCGGTATCTTTTAATAGATAGCCGTCCGCACCAGCTTTCACAATGGCTTCAATATCGGCAGGACTATCAGAAACGGTAAGAATAACGATTGCTGCATCACAGTCATCAGCACGAAGCGCATTAAGCGTATCTAACCCCGACATCCCCTTCATGTTTAAATCAAGTAGGACAAGATCGGGTTTATGTTCATGGTTCATCGCAACTGCGTCTGCGCCATTACTTGCTTCGGCAACGACTTCAAACTCGTCTTCAAAGCTGAGTAACTGGTGGATTCCTCGTCTCATCAGTGGATGGTCATCCACAAGCAATACTCTACATTCGCTCAATGTTTGTTTCCTTAGTTTTCGGATATTCTAACAATACTTCACAGCCTTGATTGGCTTTACTTGTTACCGCAAGCGTCCCACTCAAGCGGGAGGCTCGCTCGCGCATGATACTCATGCCGTAATGGTTTAGTTTCTCCAGCGACTCATCAAAGCCTACACCATCATCACATATCGATACTACTACCTTGGTATCGGTTTCATGACATTGGATACTAATTTGTTGTGCATTTGCGTGTTTAATTGCGTTAATGGTAGCTTCACGAATCAGCTGCAAAAGGTGTACCTGTTGATTAGCATCCAGTTCGATAGATGACAATTCGTTACGTAATAAGATTGCCGCTTCTGTTTGCTCTGCTAGCTGTTCTGTCATTTCCGTCAAAGCATGACCAAAGCTGCCTTCCTTAATCGACAACCTAAATGTGGTTAGTAGCTCTCTAAGCTGGGTATAAGCCGATGATAGTCCGGTATCTAACTCCGCAAGAATTGGTGTAGTTTTCTCTAACTGCTTAGATTCAGGCAGCTTAGAAATCCCTCTTTTTAACAACGACACCTGTATTTTAAGATACGATAATGACTGAGCTAATGAGTCATGGAGCTCACGAGCAATCGTCGCCCGCTCTTCCATCAGTAGTAATTGCTCTGCCTGCCTTTGAGCTTGGTTGTAGTAAACAGCCCTTGAGAGAATTTGAACAAAGTTATCAATTAATGCTTGGTCTGGGCATGGTAATGAGACTTTCCAATACAACGTGCCCAGTTCTACACCATCAAGAGATAGCGGCTTACTTTGACATTCACTTGCACAACCAGAACAAGCTTCTCCTTCGGTTAGAACTATCGTTCTCTCACCTTGTGCGGTGATTTCTAACTTAGCGGCTGCAATACCTTCCAAACTCACTATATGGGCTAATATCGCCTCAAAGTTATCTTGCCCAATTCTAGACGCTGTTAACTCTTGTGAAGATTTGTACAAAACCTTTAATGAGTCATTTGCGTGCTGAAGTTTTTGCGTTTTTTCGTTAACTGCTTTTTCTAGACCACGATAGAGCTTGCCCAGATCGGCCGCCATGGTATTGAATGTATGGGTCAAAATACCCATTTCGTTTTCACTACTAACGTTGAGCTCTACATCAAAAGAGCGGGATTTAATTTGCTCACTAGCACTAACTAAAGCATTGAGTGGTCTTACAATTTCTCGCCTGATGTAATGTACTACAAACAGGCTAACGATGAGTATTCCACCAAGGCCTAGTCCACCAACCCACGCTAGCTTGATTAATTTTTGTTCTGAAAAATTCTGCAGTTTAAAAACAAACGCATCGATCTGATTAACAAAACCAGCGACTAAAATCAGATAGCGTTCCCTGTCTTGGCTTTTCAGTACATGCTTCAACTCATGCCATCGAACGATAAGACTGTAATAGTCATGAGTAATATCTTCAGGAACTGTCCATCCTTGCAGCGCTTTCATAGATGGAGAGTAGATTGAGCGCTCGAACATGGCGATATGAGCGGCATAATTGACCGATTGAATCTGAATATCATGAGCTAAACGGTAGCTCTGCATACGCATGGAGCCGGCAACGTTAACCGCCTCAGCGTCATTGAGGCTCGATGCGAGAGTAATGATAGCAAAACTCGTAGTTGCAACTGACAAAGCAAGAATAAGTCCCATTGCTTTAGCGACTGTTCTTGTGACCGAGTTTTTCACACTTTTAAACACTATTTCACCATTTCCGGAGTAAACGGATTGTTAAATCTCCGAAGCATTCTACCTGACGAGCACAATATGTGATCAAAGCCTTCGGAATTTATTGATCTAAAACAAAAACCATTGCTGATTAACCCCTAAGGGGTATTTATACAAATGTGTCAAAACCTACAATTTATATGTACATAAATGACAGTTTATTAATAAGAATTCTGAACTATGCTTAGTTCATATTTAAGCAAGGTTGGGTGATTGAGTGGTAGACCTAGCAAAACGCAGTTTTTTTTCACGCAACAAGGTAGACGATTCATTAGTTCGACTTCCTTGGGTTGCTGATAACACACGTTTTACTGATTTATGTACTCGGTGTGGAAAATGCACTGATGTGTGTGAAACGAAAATTATCTCAAAAGGCGACGGTGGCTTCCCCACTGTCGATTTTCAGTTGGATGAATGTACGTTTTGCTATCAATGCGCAGACGTTTGCCCTGAGCCAATTTTTTTAGATAAGCACGAGCAACCTTGGAATGCAAAAGCGGCAATAAACACAAGTTGTTTAGCCCAACAAAATGTCGAATGCCGAAGCTGTGGAGATATGTGCGAGACCATGGCAATCAATTTCAAACTAGAGATCGGCAAAGTCGCACAACCAGTTATAGAGCTTGATGAATGTAATGGATGCGGTGCCTGTGTTGCTGTTTGCCCTACCTCATCAATCAATGTGAGCAATTAAAATAAAAACGGAATCAATCTATGTCACTTAACGAAGTGCACATTTCTAGCTTAGTTGTACATTGTGCTCCAGAGCACCTTGGCGAGATTAAATCGCAAATTGAACAGTATGACAACGCTGAGATTTATGGTGATAGTCCTGAAGGCAAAATTGTTGTTGTTCTTGAAACAATGAACCAAGGCTTCATTACTGACACTATCGAAACCATAAACAACCTACCTAATGTATTAAGTACAGCTTTGGTTTATCACCAAATCGAAACTGGGCTTGATGACGACGAAACAAACAATAACAACACTGGAACTCAACATTCCCAAACCGAGGGTGAAGTATGAAGATGACAAGACGAGCGTTTGTGAAAGCAAACGCAGCAGCATCAGCAGCAGCAGTCGCAGGTATCACTCTACCAGCGTCTGCTACTAACCTGATTGCTAGCTCAGACCAAACTAAAATTACGTGGGACAAAGCGCCTTGTCGTTTCTGCGGTACTGGTTGTTCTGTCCTAGTGGGCACACAAAACGGTAAGGTTGTTGCTACTCAAGGTGACCCAGAAGCACCAGTAAACAAAGGTCTAAACTGTATCAAAGGCTACTTCTTGTCTAAAATCATGTATGGCCAAGACCGTCTTACTCAGCCCCTACTTCGTATGAAAGATGGCAAATACGACAAAGACGGTGAATTCACTCCAGTTTCTTGGGACGTTGCATTCGACACAATGGCAGACAAGTGGAAAGAAGCACTGAAGAAACAAGGTCCCTCTGGTGTTGGCATGTTCGGTTCAGGCCAATGGACGGTTATGGAAGGTTACGCCGCGGCTAAAATGATGAAAGCTGGCTTCCGTTCGAACAACATTGATCCAAACGCTCGTCACTGTATGGCTTCCGCAGTTGGTGCTTTCATGCGTACTTTTGGTATCGATGAGCCTATGGGTTGTTATGATGACTTTGAAGCTGCTGATTCGTTTGTGCTTTGGGGTTCAAACATGGCAGAAATGCACCCAGTATTGTGGACTCGTGTTACTGACCGTCGTCTAAGTCATCCACATGTTAAAGTGAATGTACTTTCTACGTACTACCACCGTTCTTTTGAATTGGCGGACGAAGGCTACATCTTTAAACCTCAAACTGACTTAGTCATCGCAAACTTCATTGCAAACTACATTATCGAAAATAATGCCGTTAACTGGGATTTCGTCAACAAACACACTAACTTCAAGCAAACCGCAACTGATATCGGTTACGGCCTGCGTGATGATGATCCACTGCAAAAAGCGGCGGCTAATCCTAACTCTGGCAAGCTTTCTTCTATTAGCTTCGAAGAGTACAAAGCATCTGTTGCTCCTTACACGCTTAAGAAATCAGCGGAAATGTCTGGTGTTTCTGAAGAGAAGCTAGTTGAGCTTGCGAAACAGTATGCGGATCCAAACACTAAAGTTATGTCCCTTTGGACAATGGGTACAAACCAACATACTCGTGGCGTTTGGGTTAACAGCTTGATTTATAACCTTCACCTACTTACAGGTAAAATCTCGACTCCAGGTAACAGCCCATTCTCACTAACTGGCCAGCCTTCAGCTTGTGGTACAGCGCGTGAAGTAGGTACGTTTGCACACCGTTTACCAGCAGATATGGTGGTAGCAAACCCTAAACACCGTAAAGTCGCAGAGAAAATCTGGAACATCCCAGACGGCGTAATCCCTCCTAAGCCTGGTTACCACGCTGTACTTCAAGATCGCATGCTTAAAGATGGCAAACTGAATGCTTACTGGGTTATGTGTAATAACAACATGCAGGCTGGTCCAAACATTAACGGTGAGCGCCTGCCAGGCTATCGTAACCCTGAAAACTTCATCGTATGTTCTGACCCATACCCAACAGCAACAGCGCAAGCGGCTGACCTTGTTCTACCAACAGCAATGTGGATTGAAAAAGAAGGTGCTTACGGCAACGCAGAGCGTCGTACACAGGCTTGGTACCAACAGGTCGACACTATTGGCGAAGCAAAGTCAGACTTATGGCAAGTAATGGAGTTCTCTAAACGCTTCAAGATGGAAGAGGTGTGGACTGAAGAACAGCTTGCTGCGGCGCCTCAGTACCGCGGTAAGACAATGTACGACATGCTCTTTGCTAACGGCGTAGTAAACAAATTCCCGATTGAAGAAGCGCGTGAACTCAACGACGATGCACATCACTTCGGTTACTACGTACAAAAAGGTCTATTTGAAGAGTACGCGACATTCGGTCGTGGCAAAGCTCATGACTTGGCACCTTACGATGTATACCATCAAGTTCGTGGTCTTCGTTGGCCAGTTGTCGATGGTAAAGAAACGCTTTGGCGCTACAAAGAAGGCTCTGATCCATATGCTAAGCCAGGTAGTGGCTGGGACTTCTACGGTAAGCCAGATGGTAAAGCATTTATCATTTCTGCCCCTTACGAAGCTCCACCTGAGTCTCCTGATTCAGAGTTCGACATGTGGCTATGTACTGGTCGTGTTCTTGAGCACTGGCACACAGGCACAATGACTCGCCGCGTACCAGAACTCTACAAAGCAGTTCCAGATGCAGTGTGTTACATGCACCCTGCTGACGCAAAAGCTCGCGGTGTTCGCCGTGGTGATGAAGTCCTCATCGCAAACAAACGTGGTGAAGTACGTGTTCGTGTTGAAACCCGCGGCCGTAACCGTCCACCTGAAGGTTTGGTATTCGTACCGTTCTTTGATGCTCGTATTTTGATCAACAAGTTGATCCTTGATGCTACTGACCCACTGTCAAAACAGACAGACTTTAAGAAGTGTCCAGTTAAGATCACCAAGATTGCTTAATTTAATACGTTCTGACTACCACTCTCGTGGTAGTCAATCTCAAGAATTTAGCCATTAGGCGGAGAATGAATAATGAAAAAATTCCTACTTGCACTGTTATCTGTTGGTGCGTTAATGAGCGGTGCAGCTGTTGCTGAAATTGAAAATCCAGGTGGTATCGGTGGTTTGGAGTCGCTTCGCGGCGCAAGTGAGCTTGAAACAACTCGTCCAGCAGATGACTTTAAAAAGTACCCTAGAGAGCAAGTTGTAGATAGCAGCTTTGTATATCAGCCACCTTTAATTCCACACAACATTCGTGGATACGAAGTTTCTTTAAATGCGAACAAATGTCTAGCATGTCATAGCTGGAAAAACGCGAAAGAAATGGGCGCAACTAAGATCAGTGTTACTCACTATGTTAACCGCGAGGACGCTGTGTTAGCGGACGTTTCTCCACGCCGTTACTTCTGTCTTCAATGTCATGTTCCTCAAGCAAATGCAAAACCGCTTGTTGAGAATGAGTACAAGAGTGTTGATGCGCTTAAATAAGCACACGTGAGTAAATAAGAGGCTATCTATGAAATTATTGAAAGCGTTTTGGAAACGATTGGCAAGCCCAAGTAAAGCTGCGGTAGGCGTAGTGCTATTCATGGGGTTTGCTGGTGGTCTTCTTTTTTGGGGCGCGTTTAACACGGGAATGGAAGCAACCAATACAGAAGAATTCTGTTCAGGTTGTCACGCTCCTATCGTTGCTGAAATCCAAGAAACGATCCACTACTCTAACCGCTCAGGTGTGCGCGCAATCTGTTCAGACTGTCACGTACCACATGAATGGACCGATAAAATCGTGCGTAAGGTTCAGGCATCGAAAGAACTGTATGCACATTTTATCGCTAAGACGATTGATACTCCTGAGAAATTCCAAGAGCGCCGTGCGCACTTAGCAGAACGCGAGTGGGCTCGTTTGAAGAAAAATGACTCTCTAGAGTGTCGTAACTGTCACGAGTTTGAGTACATGGATTTTTCAGAGCAAGGCTCTCGTAGTGCTAAGCAACACTCAACGGCGCTCGCATCAGGAGAGAAGACGTGTGTTGACTGTCATAAAGGCATTGCACACAAACTGCCTGATATGCATGGCGTAGAAGGCTGGTAAGGAGACAGACAATGAGTACATTAGAATCCGTTATCTGGCACATCCTTGGTTATGGTGCCATGCCGTTTATCATTTTATCTGGCTTTGCGGTAGTAGCTGCAATCTCTATATGGATACTATCGCTGGGTAAAGATAAAGAGGTGGATTAATCATTGAAACCTCTACGCTGAAACAATTTTTGCCTATTTTGTATCAAGCGTTAAAAAGCCACCGCAATTGCGGTGGCTTTTTTATACTCGACCTATAATACGAGTGAAGCTCCTACTCTGGATAACCCTGAGGGTTATTAGATTGCCAGCGCCATGTATCTACAGTCATTTCTTCTAATGAGCGAGTCGCTTTCCAACCGAGTTCGTTGGTGGCCTTTGCAGGGTCTGCCCAGCATTCTGCAATATCACCCGGTCTACGCTCTACAATTTTGTAAGGCACCTGCTTTCCTGAAGCTTGCTCAAAAGCTTTAACCATTTCTAATACACTAGAGCCATTGCCAGTGCCTAGATTGTAAATGTGTAAGCCAGACTTAGCGCCTACTTTCTGTAATGCAGCAATATGGCCGTCAGACAAGTCCATAACGTGGATGTAATCTCGAACGCCAGTACCGTCCGGAGTAGGATAATCATTTCCAAACACTGATAAAAACTCTCGTCTTCCCACCGCGACTTGAGAAACAAACGGCATTAGGTTGTTCGGAATGCCTTGTGGATCTTCACCCAGTTCACCACTTGGGTGTGAACCAACTGGGTTGAAATAACGAAGAAGCGTAATACTCCAATCTGGATTCGCTTTTTGGAAATCCGTTAAACACTCTTCTACCATCAGTTTGCTGCGACCATATGGGTTAGTCGCACTAGTTGGAAAGTCTTCGGTGATTGGAACAGACGCCGGATCACCATATACCGTCGCTGATGATGAAAAGACCAGCGTTTTAACGCCGACTTCACGCATTGCGTCCACCAGTACCAACGTACCGTTAACGTTGTTGTCGTAGTACTCTAGTGGCTTTTCAACGGATTCTCCAACCGCTTTTAAACCTGCAAAGTGAATCACCGCTTTGATATCGTATTGTTTAAGTACATCAACCAATGCAGCTCTATCGCGAATATCCCCTTCGACAAAGTTTGGTCGAGTACCCGATACTTTTTCGATGCGCTCAAGAACAGATGATTTACTGTTGTACAGATTATCAAAAATGACTGGCGTCATTCCCGCGTGAATCAATTGAATAGACGTATGACTACCGATGTAACCCATACCGCCCGTAACCAAGACGTTCATAGATATAACCTTTTGAATAATATAGGCGAATGTTAACTAACTCTATCTAAAAAATATAGTTCAATCTTGAGACGGTATGATTTAGAAAGTTTCGCTTAAGACAAACTGTCCTTTTCCTAAGCTTTTGGCCTTGTACATAGCTTTATCTGCTGCTCGGATCAACTGATCCATTGGCACATTTCGCTGATCAACATAGTGGACACCGATACTTGCACCAACATTAAGAACACGCCCTCTGTAAACGATATCCTGCTTTATCAGGCCAATGAGGCGTTCCGCCAAAACGGGGATGCTATCCCGATCTGTTGCCGTTAAGAGCACGACAAACTCATCACCGGATAATCGAGCGACCAAATCATTACTTCTAACTTGTGAGAGTAGTCGCTCCGCCACTTGTTTGAGTACTTCATCACCAGCGTCATGACCATAGGTATCATTCACTTGTTTAAAACCATCGAGATCCAAATAAAGCAATGCTAAGCCACTTTTCGCCTGCCTTTCGTCTTTCAGCGAGTCGTCTAATACACGATATAGGTGAGCTCGATTAGCAAGGCCAGTCAGTGAATCGTGGTGTGCCAAGTACTCTAAGCGCTCCATTTCTTTCACGCTAGACAAGTCAGAAAGAATATATACGTAATCACATTTAGACTCGTTCTCACGACTCAAAATACGAGATACTTTTACAAACATCGGTACTTTATGGCCAAACAAGTGTTTCTCCCAGATCTCACCTTGCCATTGACCATATTGAATAACGGACTCTTTGATCGTAGGCATAAGCGAACAGAACTGTTGCCATTCAAATGTATCTTCAGGTTTTCTTCCCAAGAGCGCTTCTTGGGAGTAACCCAGTAGGCGTGTCACTGATGGGTTGACCATCGTAATAACATCGTCTTGGTCTGTAACCATCAGTCCATCTTGGCTATTCTCAAAGACACCTGCCGCTAAGCGTTGTCTACTTTGTGCAGCTTCTACTTCGGTAATATCTTGAATCGCGAATAGAATCTGCCCTGCTTTGCTCAATTTGGTACAGCTTATTTGCAATAGTTGGTCTTGCTTGAAGACGTCTCTAATCCACAATTTACGATCTGTGAACTCTAAACCTTGGTTGATCACCTCATGAACAATGTTTACTTCGTCGCTCTCAATCAGGTCTTCTAAGTTCGCGCCTTTTAAAAATGCACTCGTACAACGGAATACATCGCAAGTCGCGCCGTTAAAGTGAACAATTTTCCCCTTATTATCGACAACAATCAGAGCATGTTTTACTGTTTCTACAACTTCATTTGCGAAGGATTTTTCTTCTTCTAACTTGTCCAATGTGTATGCAACTTGCTGCTCCCGTTGGCTAAGTCGGTCAAGCATGGTATTGAATGCTCTAACTAGATCGCCAATTTCGTCATTTGCTGCAGGTAACACGTTAAAGTCACGCTGTTTACGATTGATAAATGCGTTCATTCCTAAGTTTAAGTTGTAGACCGGCCCGACTATGAACTTGTCTACAGTCATATATAAAACAAAGCCTGCACTAACCAAAAGAACTAGGAATATGAAACTATTACTGAGCGCGGAGTTGTAAAGTGTCTGGAAGGAGTCTTTAGAAACTATCACGCGCAACTTAGCAATGGTTTCTCCTTCCATATCAACGGGAACCAGAATAAATATGTATTCATCACCAACCGCGAATTGATTCTCTCGTATTTCTATTCTTTCTCGTTCTGTTGGTACTGGCGCTGCAGTGCCATCGCGCTCGTACATCGCAAATAGTTGCCCATTGGCTGTATATAATTTAACTCTGACAACTTCTTCATCTGCAGAGAAAGCATCGAGTACTTCATTGGCACTGTAGTTGTCATTAAACAAGATCGCAGCTTGAAGGTTGTAAGCTACACCTTTAGCCAATACGCTCACTCTATCGATAAGGTTGTCGCGCTGCGTTTCGACAGCATTGAAAAAAGCATAACCTTGAGAGGTAAAGAAAATGATCCCTGTGAAGATCACGATAGGAAGAATGAGTTTACTCTTAAGAGACAGATTACTGAGAAGCTTCATTTTTTGCCTCCCACAATATCCGCGACTCTAAGGAAATTTGCGGACAACGTATACTGGCCTACGTTGTTTAGATTAACCTTTGGTTTGATTCGCCCACCCAAGGTTGTCAGCTCTACTACGCCACCCAGTTCAGTAAAGCTTTTAATATCACTGATAGAAACTGTGCTAGCTGGCTCCGAGGAGAGGAGACTCAAGCTCTCTTTCTTAGTGATATACAGAACGTCGCACTCACTATCGACAATATGGAGAGGTTTGTTTCTTATTTCTTTGTCTCGTGTTATGTCAGTAAGTATCTCTCTAACTTGCTCGTCATCAGGCGCACAGATTTTAATGTCACTCATCTGTTCATCGGCGTTCCAAAACACAAAGCTCGCAATACGATAAATATAAACCGCTTTTACTTGTTCAGGCGTATACTTAGCCGCCACTGCGGGCGAAAACGCAGCAGCGCTAATAAACCATAAAAAAATCCAGCGCTTAAAACTCATGTGAGAGCCTTACATAAACAAGTTGTTCATTAGGGTACAAACTCCATGAGTCGTAGACTTCGTGAGCAAATATCTTTTGCGCAATAATTTCTATTAAAGGTGAGCTGTCGTTTTTTTGCCAACCAATTCGGCTATCAAGAGTGAAGTGAGGCTCAACATCATCTAGCGTTGGACCATAGTTATTCTCGTAGTCAGCCATCATCTCATCGGTATAAGTCGTGTGGTTGTACCTTAGAACAAAGTCCCATTCTATGCTGTCAGTAATATTCCATAACGCCTGAACACTCGCTAAATGTTGACTTGGTAACGAAAGAGAACTCTCGTTACCGCCATTAGAAAAAGTACCTTTTTCCCAATCCGCGTCGACACGTAAATAGCTATAACTCCCATATAAGCTTAAGTTTTCAAAAACTTTAAGGTGACCAGCTAATTCTAGCCCGGAAGTAACAGCGCTGTAATCATCAGACGTAAAACAGAACCAAAGGTGTTCATATCCCTCATACACCAACGAATTGAAACAATCATTGCCACGAATATTGTCGTATTTGCTATAGAATACCGTCGTGTCCAATTCGAACTCTTCTGAAGCCATAAAACGGTACCCTAACTCAGCGGTCCAGACAGATTCGTTTTTGAGGTCTTCGTTGGGCAAAGTAACAAAGGTATAACCGTAAGGCGTATCGCCATACCATTCGATATAGGTCTGCTGATAAACTGAATTTGAATCCATGTAAGATGGGGACATTACTGCTCGCCCCACTCCCGTCCAAAAACTATGCTTTTCATTTAGATTGAGCAGCAATCTTGCCTGTGGAGATAACTCGAACGTACCGTTCTGCTCGAAATACTCACCTTTCATACCAATTACACTCGATAACTTGTCACTTAATTGGTAGGTAGATTGGATAAACGCGTTAGCGATGTAGTCATTTGCTCCATCAATATCGTACGTCCTAGAAAAGCCGGGCAAGCTAAACAAGTCCGTATCTTGCCAGCGCTCTTTGAAATCTATTCCGACGTAACGTATCCCTCCGCCAACAATCAAATTGTGTCTATGAGTCAAAGAACTTGAATAGTTAGCTTCAAGATCAACAGTCGTGTACTCCCCTGGAGCATCCGGAGATTCGTCTGTTACATGATCAAACCAAATGCTAGTTTGTAACTGGCTGTCATCGGAGAGTTGCTTCTGATGATTGAATTGCACATAGGCGCTGTTTGTTTCAATTGCTTCTTTGTCGATTGTTATTGCAACTGGCTGGTAATAAGGATCATTACGGTCGTAGTCAACCGTCCACAACTCTGCTTTATTATGCAGCTTAGTACCACCTATTCTCAGCTGCCAAGTACCAATACTACTGCGATTATTGATGTCTATACCAGCAGTTGTGGTCTGCCACATTTCGGATGAATTGTTTAGATAGGCAGGATTGCTTTTAGACTTATAGAATGCTCGCGCATACATATCGTCATTCAGTTGTAACCCGTGTCGGATTGAGTAGTCATAGGCGTTATAACGGCCAGCGGTTCCACTTAAATAAGTCCCTTGAGTACTCTCTGCCGATTTAGTGATAATGTTAACAACGCCATTCGCCGCATTTCCTCCCCATATGGCACCGCTAGGTCCTCGGAGAACTTCAATTCGATCGATGTCGGCAAGAACGTAATCTAAAGCGGTCCAATAAACCCCGCCATACACAGGACTGTATACACTTCTCCCATCAACCATAACGAGCATTTTGTTATACAGTCCGTCGTGGAAACCACGTGAAGAAACATGAAAGGTATTCTCGTTCCACTTAGAAACATACATTCCCGGAATGAGAGAAATCGCTTCCTGAATACTCGTGGCGCCACTTCTCAATATGCGCTCGTTTGTAAGAACATAAACCGATGCAGGGATATCTGAGAGTTTTTGCGAAAATTTAGATGCTGTTTCCATCTCAACATCTAACATGGAGAGTTCCTCCAGACTCATCGACATCAACTCGTCCAGATTGTCATTCGCGTATGCGGTAACGCCCGCTAAAAAAAGAGAAGAAAAAAGTATTGAGCGCCTAAACATTAAGTTACCTAGCTATATTAGCAGTCTCTATTATTTCACCTATCAGTAATAATTGATATATAGAACAGCATGTTTTTGTTAAGTTGTTGATCAAATAATGAAACTGATCACTGTTTGCTGTGTAGAATTGAAACATGGTTATAGGTTCAATTATTAGAGTAGCTCGCGAATGAAGAAAACCACAATTAAACTCAATTGCGACATGGGAGAAAGTTTTGGTCAATGGAGCATGGGTTGCGATGAACACGTGATGCCATTTATTGATCAAGCAAGTATCGCTTGTGGCTTTCATGCCTCCGACCCAATGATCATGAACTCAACGGTTAAACTTGCGATTAACCACGATGTACAGATTGGCGCCCACCCTAGCTACCCTGACCTACAGGGTTTTGGCAGACGTAGCATACCTTTCAACAGCCATGAGATTTCCAACATGATCATTTATCAAGTTGGTGCTCTTAAAGCGATATGTGAAAGTGAAAACACGACACTCAGTTACGTTAAACCCCACGGAGCTTTATATAACGACATGCAAAAAGATAACACCATCTTTGAAGCTGTTGTTGATGCAGTGTCATGTTTTAACCTACCGCTTATGACACTCGCGGTCAGAAACAACCAAGAAATGTTGAATATTGCAGACGACTACGAAGTTCCTCTGTTATTCGAAGCGTTCGCTGATAGAAGGTACATGTCCTCTGGGCAGTTGGCGCCGAGAACCATGCCTGGTTCTGTTATCCACGATACCGATGAAATAATCGATCAAGTGATACAAATCGCCCAGTACGGAAAAGTGCGAACGCTAGATGGTTATACGATCCCTGTCGATGCAGACACGATTTGTGTTCACGGAGATAACTTAGATGCGGTCCATATGATCGAGAGAATCCGTGACGCCCTATACTCGGAGGATTCGATATGAAGATAGAAACTACAGTAGATCCTGTAGCGGAATGTTCTGTTTTAGTTCGATTCGAAGCGGAGCCAAGCCCAGAATTATCTTGGGTGATCGGTGAAATCAGCGTCTACCTTCGTAACCAACTTGGCGCATGGGTAATGAATGTCACCCCATCATTCAATACAATATTGATCGACTACCTTCCTCACCGTGTATCAATATTCGAGTTCATTCCTTACTTGGAAAAAATCGTCACGCAGTCATTGATTCACTTGCCAGAAAAGCCTGATTCGCAGGTCATTGAATTACCAGTTTACTATCACCCGGAAGTGGGGCCTGATCTCATCCTCTACGAGGAACAAGGGGTGGACTTAAAGCAAGTGATTAAACTTCACTCGCAGGGAGAATACAGTGTTGGTGCAATAGGGTTTACCGCTGGTTTTGCGTTTTTAACCCAGGTAGACCAAGCCCTACATTTACCGAGACGTAATACGCCCCGCGTCAAAGTAGCAAAAGGCAGTGTCGCAATAGCAAACGATCAAACAGCAATCTATCCAAGTGCATCACCCGGCGGTTGGAATATCATAGGTAACTGTCCAGTAGATCTCTACACTCCGAAAAGTAATCATATTCTCCCATTTTCTATTGGCAGCATTATCAAGTTCTACTCAATCGATCGCCACGAGTTCATTGAATTAGGTGGCGTTTTTACTAAGGAGTGGCAATGAACGTACACGAGTCGATTACGGTTATTAAACCGGGGCAACAGACCCTTATTCAAGATTTTGGTCGGTTTGGGCTCGCGCATTTTGGCTTGGCGCAAGGAGGCCCTCTGGATGACTACGCTTACAGTTGGGCTAATCATTTATTAGGCAATACCGTTAACGCTCCCACTCTCGAAATCACGCTAGGTCAAGCTGAGTTCCTAATTAATCACCACTGTGAAATGGCCATTGCAGGGGGTGATTTGAACGCTAAACTGGACGATCAATTGGTCACTAATTGGTCGACTTTTTCCGCAAAACCAGGTCAGAAGCTCTCATTTGGTTTACCCAAAAATGGCTTGAGGAGTTACTTGGCAATCAAGAATGGCTTCTCTGTGCCAGAAGAGCTTGGCAGTTCGGCGACCGTAACACGAGATGAACTAGGTGGGCTCAGTGAGGGACGCGCGCTAGCTGCCGGAGATGTATTACCCATCTCACCCCATTTGGTCTCCCATAAACCCGTACAAATGACTTTTCGCTATAAGCCTGACTACAATAGGACATTAGAATTGCGAGTTATAGAGGGTTATCAGGTAAATGACTTTGCACAAGACGAAATCGACCGATTTTTTAATCAAGAGTTTGAAGTGAGCCAGTTTATCGATCGAATGGGTTATCGTTTAACTAACGGCTCTATAAGTCCGCCAAAGCGAGAGTACCTTAGTGAAGGTATTGCTTTAGGAGCTATCCAGATTCCACCAAATGGAGAGCCCATAATACTGCTTAACGACCGACAAACTATTGGAGGCTATCCAAAAATCGGTTGTGTTGCGCGTATCGATATACCCCGTTTGGCACAAGCTAAACCCGGCCAAAAAGTTCGCTTTGTCAGAGGTGACTTGCTCGGTTTACAAGATGTATGGAGCCAATGGGCGCGCTACTTTGGTTATTAGGACGCTGGGCAGCGAACTGCCCAGTATGAGTTTTATTCGCCGTAATAGGCAGCAAGCTCAACGGGATAACTTCTTTGTTGAGCTAAACTCTTCGCTTTTTCTTCCACTTCATCCAGTGACCAAGAGATATTCACTGGGTGCAAGCACTCTATCGCTTGCGAGCCATAATCATATAAGCCCCACTGCTCTACTAGCTTCTTCGCGGCTTCCAATGCAGAAGATCCTTTAACGACTTCCATTCGCGCGTAATTGTTGCCACAAAAAGTTACGTCGGCGGCACGAAGCGTCTCGTCATTGCCGGGGATTTGCTGTGCGCCAAAAAGCGGAGTGCCATACTCTGAAGCCAAGTGGTAGCCCGGAACAAAACGCGCCATATGCTCAATAGCTCGACGTGAACGTTCAACCACCGTTTGGTCATCCCACCCAGAAATGATTTTTTTCTCTAAACGGCCCGGTAATTTTGGTTGAGATGATTGCGGGCATGACGCAACAAGGCCATCATCAAATAACGTAATATCTTTCGTCATGCCATGAAGTTGAAAAACACCGTTAGGATATGGCGTTAATTGAGCCATTCCATTTGGCGTTCCACGCGGACCGTGAAAAATAACCTCTGGCCAAAGCTCGTCGCATTCTTCCCATCTAGTGACATACGCGGCTTTAAACTCAACGAGCCTATCGCGCGGTTTCTCTGCTAAATCGTCAATGCTTCCCGTCTCATATCCACAGGCGTTGATTAGATAATCAGCGTGAACGGAGAACCGCTCCCCTTTCTCATCCTGACATTCAACAGTCCAGCCGTTTTCTTGGCTCAAACCAACGACTTTTGTATTGAGTAACAACTGACAATTTTGGGTTTCTTCAAGAGTTAACGTGGCTGATGCAGCGATTCGAAACACGCTCCAGCCAGGCTCTTGTACGACTGCAATTGGAAACCTGAGAGTATCTAAATCAACATTCTTGGCAAAAGGTATTAACCAATCCTCAAAACTTGAGGGAACATCAGGTTGAGGCTTCTGAGCAAGAGCATCTAATTCATCGCGACTATAAAAACGATAATAATCATCTGGTTCACCGAGTACCTTATTGCGACTATCTTCAAGTACGAGTTGGCGATACGCTTGTTGGATTGATATCAGGCGTTCATATAGCTCTTCAGGAGTACCACCATCGAGATAAGGAACAGCAATGATCGTCGGGCGGTTATTAATCGTTTGAGGATACAGGCGCGCAGTATCAATAGATTGCTTAAGCAACTCTAAACACTGCTGAGTAGAAATCTCACGGTACAAATTGCCACCAGCGTGAAGGTGGCAGATAGGTGGACCAGAAACTAACCCGTCTTTCTTTTCAATAAGAGTGACATTAAGGCCAAGTTCCGATAAGTGGACCGCAGCGGTCGCACCTGCAATTCCCCCGCCAATAATGGCAACGGAAGATACACTAGTTTGAGGTTGTTCAGACTGCATTCGTATGGTTAATCCATTCATTCTAAGTGCATTTTACTGTTATCTGGCGGAGAAGAAAAACACAATTTTTGCAAGGAAAATTAATTACATTTTAACGACAAAAAAATTAAAAAAGTTCTTGACTCGAATTCTGAGAATCAGACAAATATCGGTGGTGTGAATAACAAAATGTCTGCACACGTTATCCCTACAAGGGCTGTGCCCATTTCAAAGTTATCTACAGGCTGACTTATCCCAAACTTTATCCACCGTTTTTGTGGATAACTGGAAAAGTCAGCCCATAAACATTTAGCTAAATGCTTTATTTATAGGGGTTAGTAGACGTTTTAGCATACTGTTAACAACTAACGCTAAAGTTAAGAATGTGACCACAGGGAGTGCAATCCAAAGCATAATATGGAGGTTGGGAGTAAGTTCGAAGCCAAACTTCATCAAAGCTCCAACGACAATTTCAGCACCGATCGCAGCGATGAAACCCGCTACCAGAGACATGACTCCATATTCTGCCCAAATAGTTCGTACTACCCGCTTTCTACTCGCGCCTAAGGTGCGGTAAAGTTGAATTTCTGTTTGACGTTGACCAATACTCAACCGCAGCAGTGTGAAGATTAATAACACACCAGACATTACGCCTAGAGCTGCAAGAACTGTGATAGACCAAACAATTTGCTTTAGTAGCTCCTGAATTTTCGCCCCCATGCTTCTTATATCCATCAAACTCACTGTTGGGTGGTTTCGAGATAGCACGTTAATTAACTGATCGTGCTTATCTTCTAACCTGAAGCTGACTAAGTAAGTAGAAGGGATCGACTCAAGTACATCTGGCGAAAAGATAAAGTAGAAGTTTGGTTTCATATCACGCCACTCTACATGGCGTATCGAATTGACCTTTGCGGACACAGTTTGGCTGTTGATTACAAAGCTGAGCTCATCTCCCAATTCTAGTCCAAGGGCCTCTGCAACTTCGGATTCAACTGAAACACCCTTGCTTGATGTCCATGCTCCCTTTAAAAGATCATTATGGCTTGGTATACCGTCACCAAACGTAAAGTTAATCTCTCTTCTTAACGCGTCGGTCCCTTCACCACCATTTGCGTATTCCTTCGCATCTTTACCGTTAATAAGAGATAGACGACCTCTAATAATCGGGTAAGCATCGGAACGTTCAATCTCGTTGTCATCGAGTGCGTTTAAATAGGCATCTTTTTCATACGGTGCAATATTCAAAGCAAAAGCGTTCGGCGCATCTTCTGGTAACGTGCGTTGCCAATCAGTGAGCAGATCCGTTCTTACCAACCACATAATAGCTAGCAACATCAATGAAAGGCCTAAAGCACCAAATTGAATCCCTGTCGCAATGGAGGAGCGATTAATTCGACTAAGCGCTAATTTCATAGAAGTAGGCAAAGGCATTTTACTGAGTGCTTTTGTTAAAAGTAAGCTCAGAGCTCCAAGAACAAAAAACAGTATCACTATCCCACTTAGCACTATCCACACTAATGTATTTTCATAGTACATAAGCAACATAGGAATGAGCGGGACAGCCATAAGCCAATAATAGGACCGACTTTCGCCGCCCGTTACATTCGATTGCATCACATTGGCTGCACTGACCTGTAGCAGTCCCAACAACGGAATCCCGAGAGCAGGTACAGCAATTAATACACTGGTCGACACCGCAATTAACGCAGGCTTAAGCCCATAACTTGGTAACGGATTAGGAAGCAGATCGACCAAAGGTATTCTTAGTAAAACTTCTAATCCAATACCGATTGCGATGCCCATTATTGTTGCGCTTACCATGAGGATAAGAACTTGCGTCCACAGCCATCGACTTATCCACCTGCGACTTGCGCCCAAACTCTTGAGCATCGCAATAGTTTTCTTCCGGGTCGACACGTAGTGTTGGCAAGTTAAAACAAGGGTTGTTGCAGCCATAATGATGACTATCGCCACTGTGAGCGAAAGGTATTGCTCAGTACGTTGGAACACTTCATTTGTTCGACTTGCGCTATTTTGGTCTCTCCAACGATCGCTCGGAGTCAATTCTACGGACGATTTAACCACATCTATCACGTCTTGTTCACCGTTTAAGTACAAGTTAAAACGGACTCTACTGCCAAGTTGAATAGCACCAGTTTTATCTAAGTCATCACTGTGAATAAACGCCGTTGGCATCTGTTGAAACGGATTAAAACTCAACCCAGGCTCTTCGACTATTCGACCCGATACGACAAAGTCAGCATCGCCCACTGTGACAGCATCACCAATTTCGACATCTAGCTGTGCAAATAGCCTTTCATCTAACCACAGCTCCCCAGGGTTAACACGCTGGTACAATTGATTATCATCCGTGAGAAGAAGCTCGCCACGCAGAGGGTATAAGCTATCTACCGATTTCACGGTAATTAGCTTCATTCCTCTGTCACTGAATGCCATGGTAGCAAAGCGGGTTTGAAGAGAGCTTGTGAGCCCCTGTTGATCAACCGCTGCATATAGAGCTGGAGGAACAGGATTGGACGATGAGTAGACCGTATCGGCCGTCAGTGCTTCTTTGCCTTGCTTCACGACTACTTGCTCCATTCGCTCAGCTAATGCCGTTAACGCAAATATACAAGCAATGATCAAAGTCAACGCGATTGATACTGGCCACAGTTGCCCATGCCGAATTTCGTTCAGACTCCAAGAGAAGAGACGTCGATTAAGTGCTGTTGTTTGATCCACTTACCTCACTCCTCTTCGATGCGTCCAGCATGGATTGTAATACGTCGTTTGCATCGCTTTGCCAACGTCATATCGTGCGTCACTAAGACAAGTGTTGTTCCATGCTGTTCGTTTAGTTCAAAAAGAAGCTCGATCACTTTCTCAGCAGTTTGTTGATCTAGATTCCCAGTAGGCTCGTCTGCAAACAAAACTTTCGGTTCAATCATAAAGGCGCGAGCTAGTGCTACTCTTTGTTGCTCGCCGCCCGATAGCTGCGCTGGAGAATGCTCCATACGGTGTTCGAGCCCTACTGAAGCTAATAATGATTTAGCGCGCTCAACGTTCTCGTCACCACCATTAAGAAGGCACGGCAACGTTACATTTTCTAAAGCACTTAAACTAGGAATAAGTAAGAAGCTCTGAAATACAAACCCAACTGATTTACTTCGTATTGCTGCACGAGCTTCATCGTCCAATTCAGACAGCTCCTTCCCCATCAACTCTAGGCGACCTGACGTGGGAGTATCTAACCCCGCCATTAAGGTCATTAATGTTGACTTACCTGCACCTGAACTTCCGACAATGGCAACCGTCTCTCCTTCTTTGATATCAAGATTTATATCTTTGAGGATTGTTAATTGCTCTTGATTAGTAGAGACTGTTTTAGTTATAGAATTTGCTTTAATTACGGATGTTTGCATGTTTCGTTTACTTTCCCTTGCTTTTATTCTTCTATTCGCTTTCTCAGCCAACGCGAACAAACTATTGATCTTAGGAGACAGCCTAAGTGCAGGCTATCAAATGCCGATCGAAAAAGCATGGCCTTCTTTATTACCGGATGTGTTGTCATCAAAAGGTAAATCCGTTGAGGTGATAAACGGAAGTATTTCTGGTGATACAACAGGTAATGGAATCGCCCGGCTTCCTCAATTACTGGCAGAGCACCAACCGAGCTTTGTGCTAATCGAACTTGGTGCAAATGATGGGTTACGAGGTTTTCCTCCCCAACTCATTCAAAACAACTTAGAAACGTTAATCCAACTTACTCGAGACTCAGGCTCAACTCCTCTTCTAATGCAAATTCGCGTGTTGCCCAATTACGGTAAACGTTACAGCGATGCGTTTTACGACCTCTACCCAAGAACGGCTAAAGAAACCAACGTACCATTACTTCCTTTCTTTCTTGAAGGCGTGATTACAAACCCAGACTGGATGATGACAGATGGACTGCACCCCAAACCGGAAGCTCAGCCATGGATTGCAAACTTTGTTGCAAATGAGTTAATTAATCACCTCTAATTGGTCTAGCTCAATAAAATTTACCTAGCTTTACGTTAATCTGGCTCAATTCCCCCTTCTAAAGGACATAACAATGATAATTGAGCCAGTTATTAAAGGCGTAGTTGCTAAGGCCGCTCACCCTTACGGCTGTGAGAAGGCAGTTGTTCAACAAATTCAATACGTAAAACAGTCTCAACCGATCAGTAAAGGCCCCAAGCGTGTACTAATTATTGGTGGCTCATCTGGTTTTGGGCTTGCATCAAGAATCGCTCTCACATTTGGCGGGAGCAAATCAGATACTATATCGGTTTCCTATGAACATGGACCATCAAGCAAAGGTGTTGGTTCCGCTGGCTTTTATAATGATATCGCGTTTAAAAAACTTGCCGAAGAAGAAGGTCGAATCGCGGTGAACATTCAAGGCGATGCGTTTTCAAAGCCGATCAAAGAGCAAGTCGTTGAAGCGATCGAAACCTATTTCGAAGGAGAGGTAGATTTAATTATCTATAGTGTCGCAAGCGGTGTTCGACCAAAACCGGACAGCGATGAAATGTGGCGTTCTACCATCAAGCCAATTGGAGAAGCGGTTACCGGCGCAAGCATTATTTTAGAAGACGACTCTTGGCATGATGTGACTCTCCCTTCTGCAACAGAGCAAGAAGCTGAATCTACCGTTAAAGTAATGGGGGGAGAAGACTGGGAGTCTTGGGTTGATACACTGATAAACTCTGAGTCGATAGCGCAAGGATGTAAAACCATTGCCTTTTCCTATATTGGACCTGAGCTGACTCACCCAATTTATCTTGACGGAACATTGGGGCGCGCAAAAATCGATCTGCATCAAACCAGTCACTCTTTAAACCTTAAGTTAGCAAACTTCAACGGCGGCGCGTACGCGAGTGTATGTAAAGCCCTGGTTACTAAAGCGAGTGTATTCATACCAGGGCTTACTCCCTATATCCTTGCTTTGTACAAAGTGATGAAGCAGCAAGGCACTCATGAAGGTTGTATTGAGCAGATGCAACGACTATTCCGTGACAAGCTCTATTCCGGTGCTAAGGTTCCTGTCGATTGTGAGCGTTTGATTCGCATGGATGACTGGGAGTTAGAAGCTCAAACTCAACAGCAAGTTAGAGAGCTAATGAAGCAACTAAACTCGTACAACTTTAAACAACTTGGTGATTACGAAGGGTTTAAAAACGAGTTTTTACATATAAACGGTTTTGGGTTTGAAGATATTGATTACAGCCTAGACGTGGATATTGATAGCTTTATAAAGTAAAGTCTCTGTTATTAAAGGTGTCTCACTTTTAAGAATTAGTAAAAAGCTTATCGCCCTCGGACATACGAGGGCTTTTTTTTAAGTCGACTATAATGCATTCTTATTTTTAGGACTGTTTTGGCCCCTCACCGTCAATGTTGGCAAAATAACGACTATTATTAAAACGAGAGCACGGATAGCTCTACACCACTTGCTATTTCCCACAGGGATTATGTATGTCAAAAATTAATACCGCTGATATTGGTATTCCAGATGAAATGCTAACGAGTTGGCAGACTATCGTTAATCTACTTGCTGAAATCATTTCTGTTCCAGCAGCTTTAGTAATGCGTGTCCATAAAGAGAGCATCGAAGTTTTTGCAGCCAATACCAATGCCAAGCATCTCTACCAGGCTGGTGATTCGGAATCCTTAAACCAAGGTTTGTATTGTGAGACCGTGGTAAACGAGATGCGACAACTCGTTGTTCCTAACGCTGAAGTAAGCCCTGAATGGAAAAACAACCCCGATATGAGATTTGGGCTTCTTGCCTACTGCGGCTTACCCGTATGCTGGCCTAATGGTGAAGTCTTTGGCACCATTTGTGTCCTAGATAACAAAGAGAATGAGTTTGCCCAAACTTACCAAGATTTACTCAAGTCATTTCGTGATTCAGTAGAAGCTCATCTAGAGACGCTTTATCAAAAGCATCGTCTACAACAGCTTAATGATGAGTTAAAGTCGAGAGTACATACGCGTACCCAAGACCTTGTTGACTTAAACTATGAACTTAATGTTGAAATAGATAAAAGACGAGCAGCAGAACAGAAAGTTCGCTACCAGCAACGTCACGACCTTGGTACCGGTTTCTTGAATCGTTCTGCACTCGAATTTGAAACAGAAACCCTACTAAAAACCATCAACCATCCACAGGCAGGTCAAGTTGCAGTGGTGCACATTGGTTTTGCAAATGGCCGACGCATTCAATCAAAATATGGTTATTCCGTCTGGGATCATATTTTAGTGCAATTCCGTCATCGTCTTGGGGATCTGTCCAAATATCATTTGCTCACTGCGCGCCCAACTTCAACAGATTTGGCGTTCTTATTTGAATCTAAACATCTAGAAGCAGACATCCAAGCACTTTGTACCTTGTTAATAGAAATCAGTCGTTCTGAGTTTGAAATTGAAGGGGAAAAGCTTCATCTACATAGCTACATTGGTATCGCGACATCTAACGATACTTTATGTACAGCAAGCATTCTAAAATTTGCCGTTGAAGCAATGCAATCTTGTAAGGATTCTGGCCATAAATTTAGCTTCTATTCTCAGGATATCTCTGACATCCAAAAGAATATCAACCAACTAGAAAGCTACTTATTGCAAGCTGTAAGAAACGATGACCTACTGCTCTATTTCCAACCAAAAGTCTCTCCGACTACCCATCAGTGGTTGGGAGCCGAAGCCCTGCTTAGATGGCGTCATCCTATCTTAGGTGATATTTCGAATGAAACCTTGATCCATTTAGCGGAGCAAAACGGTTTAATTTTTGAAGTCGGCAGTTTTGTGCTTCGATCTGCGATTCAAAAAGCGGCGGAATGGGTAGATCACATACCGGACTTTAAACTTGGCGTAAATGTATCGGCAGTACAGCTGCAAAGTCCCCAGTTTGTTACTCAAGTGAGAGACCTTTTGACCACATACAAGCTCCCAGCACATTATTTGGAATTGGAGGTAACGGAAAGTGGCTTAATTGCCGACGAAATCGTTGCTCGAAACACACTCACTGCGTTGAGTGAGCTTGGTGTTACGCTATCGCTAGACGATTTTGGTACTGGCTACGCTTCATTTAACTATCTTAAGAAATTCCCATTTGACGCGATAAAGATCGACAAGAGCTTCGTTCATCAACTGGATGAAAGTGTCGAAGATCGAGAGATCGTTCGTTCAATCATCAATATTGCCAAAAAACTCGACCTCACCGTCACTGTTGAGGGGATAGAAAACGAAGAGCATGAAGCTTTTATTATTCAAGAAGGCTGTGAAGTCGGCCAAGGCTACCTTTACGGAAAACCAATGCCTTGTGATCTTTTTGAATCTAGTTTTCTGCAACAGAATCTTTCCAATGTAGATGGCTACAATGAGAGTGCTCATTAATCTCCACTTAACCCGTCATCTAGTGTCCCTCCACAACACCTTGGTTCTTCTCGCATTGGGCGGTTTTCCCGTATATAATTCCGCCCTTTATTTCTCAACCCAGTGAATGTCTCATGGATCAGTTAACCGCTGCACTAAAAAAAATCGAAAAACAGAATTATCGCGCTTATCAGCAAATCAAAGGTCAATATGACTTTAGCGACTTCACTTTCTATATTGATTACGTTCAAGCAGACCCATATGCTTCACCTTCTCGAGTACAAGCAGTCCGTCCTTGGTCTGTAACGGGACTTCAATGGCTTAGAGATAAATCTACTGCTTATCAAGTTGCAGCACGTGATTTTATCGCTCGTAGCTTTGCACAGCTTGCTAAACAGGAATCCAGTGTTAGCATCGCGTTAACGGGTCAGACAGTTTTAGACAGTACCGCAGTTCTATTCACTGAAGAAGGTATTGAACTTCGTTTTCGTATTGATCTACCTGCTGAAGGACGTAGTGTTTTAGGTAAAAAAGCCGACAACATCTTAACTTTCCATCTACCAAAGTACATCCGCCGTGCGACTCTTGAACGAGAGTTAGATATGGATGCCCTTACGCACCATTGTGAAATTGTGGAAGATCAAGAGTTCATGCGCAGTCAGCTCGACAAGCTTGGTTTAATGGCTTTCGTTGCAAACGGCTCTGTACTCCCACGCATCGCTGGTAACTGTGACTTACCAATGAAAGATGCCGTTTCAATCACTTCGCCAGAATCATTAGAAGTAACAATTGAGACGCCAAATCAAGGGCCAATTACAGGCCTAGGAATTCGTAAGGGCATTACGCTAATCGTGGGTGGCGGCTTCCACGGTAAGTCAACGTTGTTGACCGCCATTGAAAGATCGATCTATAACCACGTTCCTGGAGATGGACGTGAACGAATTGTAACTAGCGTAAACTCTATGAAAATCCGCGCCGAAGACGGACGCTGTGTTCATAACTTGAGCCTTGCGAACTATATTAATCATTTACCAATGGGCAAAGATACCCAGGACTTCTCAACTCAAGACGCATCTGGCTCTACCTCTCAGGCGGCCTGGCTACAAGAGTCTATTGAAGCTGGTGCTAATGGTCTGTTGATTGACGAAGACACATCTGCCACCAATTTTATGATTCGTGATGAACGTATGCAGGCACTTGTCAGCAAAGGCGACGAACCTATTACACCGTTAGTTGATCGAATCGGCCAGCTAAGAGATGAACTCGATATTTCAACAATTATCGTTATGGGTGGCTCGGGGGACTATTTAGATGTGGCCGACAATGTCATCCAAATGCACGATTATCAGGCTGTGGATGTCACTGAGAAAGCAAAACAAGTCATTAAACAGCACCCAACTGAACGCAATAATGAATGTGAATCAGAGCTAGCGACTTACCGTCCACGTTCATTAAATCGAGTTGCAATGCAAAAAATATTGGCTGAAGGTAAATTCCGAGTCTCATCTAAAGGCGTTGATTCACTGCGCTTTGGCAAGGAGTTTACAGACCTGACTGCGTTAGAACAGCTTGAATCAAGCTCTGAGATTAACGCAATTGGTTGGTTATGGTTCCAGCTTTCTCAACTACCTGGCTGGTCTAACAACCCAGCTAAAGAGTTCGGTGAAATGCTCCAAGGAGAGTGGTACAAAGCAATGCCGAACCAAGGTGACTTGGCAAAACCTCGCGTATTAGACGTAATGGCGGCATTAAATAGAATGCGTAAAGCCCAATTTAAATCTGCAAGTTAATCGAAAAAGCGCCATTACTGGCGCTTTTTTAACGTCTTAACACATTCCACGCTTCACACAGCACCCTAAAGCGATCACTGTCGCCGTTATCCCTATCTGGGTGCCACTTCAGCGCTAGCTTGCGCCAGGTTTTGCGGATCTCCGTATAACTCGCGTCGTGAGGAAGCTCGAATAACGATAGAGCTTTGGTACGGTCCATGTCCTTACAATCTCCGCTACCCACAAACTCACGATAGCGACTCCAAAACTCATTGAGAAGTCGCTTAACCTCACCCTCTTCAGCTTCGTAGTTATGCCAGTCTAAGTAGTAATCCCGAAGTGGGTCGTGATGATCAACTTCATGGCCAAAGACTTGGCTTTGGGGCATCAAGATAATATCCATAGCCTGAACCTGTAACCAATTATCTGGATATAGCGTTTCTTGAAGCTGATACAACGCATTCATAATAAGGAAGTTGCGTTTAAACAGATCCTTATCCGGTGATGCATCCAATAGAGGCATGATCTCAATCTCAGTTAGATGAGAAGCAAGTGTATGTACTTTCCACCCACTTGGCTGTTTTCTAAGCACCTCAAGAATGGGCCAAAGTAATGGGTTTTCCATGTATTGCTGAAATTGAGCTGCAAGTCCAGATTGCTGTGGCATACGAATTACTAATTGAAGAACGTAATATAATTGAAAGCCACACGGAACGATTTGTCGAGTCTATTAATATCAAACAGCCTTATTTTGTGCGCTTTTGAGATTCTACTCCCTATTCTCACCTTACCAACACGGTGGCACTCACTAATGATAAAGTTGATATTTATCACCTTATAATCTAAACCTTAGTTATAGTTTTTGTTTGCTTTGTACGCTTCAAGCCACCTTGTTCGATAGAGGACCTAGACAAACGTTATGGAATTCGAAAAGTACTGCTTCGCGCCTTCCGACCTCCCTGTCGAAACACACTCTACCGCTCTATGGGAAATCCTGGTCGTCGACGACGAAAAAGATGTACACGATGTAACTAATCTAGTTCTCGGCAAAAATGAATTTCTTGGTCATCGGCTTAATTTCACACATGCATATTCAGCCCAAGAAGCAAAAGAAAAGTTTCTAAACGGGCCTGACTTTGCCGTCATTTTGCTTGATGTTGTAATGGAGACACGCCAAGCAGGACTTGACCTAGCTAAATGGATTCGCAATGACTTTGGCGATAAACACTGCCGAATCATACTTAGAACAGGTCAACCCGGTGACGCGCCAGAAGAAAAAGTCATTTTAAACTACGATATTAATGACTATAAAACCAAAACCGAACTCACCTCTACACGGTTACTCACCACTATCTATTCAGCCATTCGGTCATATAGTGACATTGTCACAATTGAGAACACTCGTGACGGATTAAAAACGATCATCGAATCAACCTCAAACATTTTGACCACTGATACCAGTGACACCTGGCTTAAAGGCATTCTTCAACAAATCGTTGCTCTGCTAAAACTGAATGATGCCCATACGCTTCACTTTGGTGCCTCCGAGATAAATGGTGATTGGACCATAGTCACTTCAACTGATGAAAACAAAGTTCCGATTGGCCAAGAGCTTACTCAACATATCGATGCTTCTCACTTAGAGCGTTTTTCAGGCCATGGATTAGTCGAACTCACTTCGACCAAGTTTGCTCTGCCCATAGAAGTACATAACCATCGGGGCGTCATTATCATTAACTGTAGCAAGCATGTGATTGATAAACGCAAAGAGTTGATCGAGCTTATGGTAAAAAATGCGTCGATTGCATACGAAAAGCTCTACTTACTGAATGACATGCTAGAAACACAGAAAGAGATAGCGTACCGGCTGGGTGAAGTGGTTGAAACGCGCTCTAAAGAATCTGGCAGTCATGTTAAACGGCTTTCGTTGTTATCCCACCTACTCGCCCTTGAAGCAGGAATGGGCTAGAAAGCAGCAGAACAAATTAAACTCGCGTCGCCGCTTCACGACATTGGCAAAATAGCCATACCCGACAATATACTCCACAAACCCGGCAAACTGACCAGTGAAGAATGGGAAGTAATGAAAACCCATGCATCAATCGGTGGGGATATTTTGTCTGGCTCACACTTAGAGATCCTTAAAGTAGCCGCTGTCATCGCATCCAATCATCACGAAAAATGGGATGGAACGGGATACCCTAATGGTCTGTCTGGTACAGATATCCCAATAGAAGGCAGAATCACTGCTATCATAGACGTGTTTGATGCTTTGGCTACCAAGCGAAGCTATAAAGAGCCCTGGCCTGATGACAAAATTATTGAGCACTTTCATCAGCAACGGGGCCGTCACTTCGATCCTGAACTGTGCGACATATTTCTCAACATCTATGAAAAATGCGTTTCGCTTCGGAACTCATACCCAGATTAAAAGGAGCACGCTATGCTGCATTCCTTATCTCAAACTTTTGTGATTCTTTTACTTTCTATCTTCTTAGGTTCGATTGTTCACGCTAAACAAGAGTTTAGGGAGGATACAAGCTTGCTCACAGCGACAGGGAAGCTCAAGCCCGGTTCTCATGTAAAAGTCTTTTTGCCCAACTTACCCTACATTGCAAGTTCACATTCGATAAACGGCGCCTTGTTTCGTCCTGCTAACAATGAACTTGGTTGGGAGTACGACATGGCGGTGAGCCATAAAATTATCACCCCAAAACTGTATGAATTTACATTAAGAGAGGGCGTCAGGTTTCAAGATGGTACACCTTTTAACGCGGATGCTGTTCTGCTCAATATGGATTATTTTGTGAAGCAGCCCTATACCTTCACTAAGCTGCATCGAATACTAACTAAAGTCGAAAAAGTCTCTGAGCATCTCGTCCGCTTCCATTTGAGTGAAGATTACGGCCTACTCCTTTACGATGCAATTTGGCTGCAGTTTTATACCGAGCCATACCTAAAGAAATTCGGCTGGAATGGCAAACCATTCTGCCCCAATCTAGCAGAAGCCGGTCCTTACGGGTTGGGTCCTTATATCCTTAAACAAGGATATATCGAAGGCGACCGTCGAAGTGAAACCGCGGTTCTTGAACGTAACCCCCATTATTGGGATAAAGATGCAGCCAAGGTTGAAAAATTTACCCTTTATATGGGGATGACCCAAACCGAAGCTAAAGACTTAGCGTTACATGATGAAGGAAAAATCGATATCACCCCTGTTTTGTTCTCAGATCAACTTGAGTCGATCTTCGCTCCCTACTCCAAAATTCGCCGGCTTCAATCGACTAACACTTATATTGCGAGATTTAATCTCTTTACTGGAAATCCCATCTTCAAAGAGCGCGAAGTTCGAGAAATAGTCAACAATCTTATTGATCAAAACTCCTTAGTTTCACTTTCTATGAATGGTGAAGGCAGAACAACATATGTTTCGATTCCAGAGCAATTCTATGGAATGGAGCCTGCCCTTGCGATTATCAAACGTAATCAACAGCAGCACATAAATTCGGATATTAAAGCCGCCGCTCAACGTTTAAACCAATACAAATCCAAATACGGCTACGCGAAGAATGAGAAAATTCCACTACGATTTTTAGCCCAGGAAAGCATGCGATACATGCTCAACGATATTAAGTTCTTCTTAGAGAAATTAGACTTTGAAGTAGAGCTCATCATTGCCAACTCTGAGTCAGAAATGTTCGCAAGCGCAATTGGTGCTAAGAACAAAAGCAATGACATAGACTTTGATCTGGTTTTATGGCCAAACTTTGATTGGTTGAGAAACCCGTGGGTGTCATTTTTCATTTTCGATACCAGTTCTGACTGGGCAACAACCGAACCAGAGTTTCACTTAGATGAATTGATAAATAACTTTATCGCTACGCCTTATACATCTGAACATTATATTGATCGATTGCACGACTTGCTCAAGCACATTCGTTTTATGAACTATCAGTTGAGCCTACCCAGCCCCTTCAATATCATCGCGCTGAACAAAGAAATCATTTTTGAGCCTCGCACCTCCGCGGTCTTCCCCCTTTGGGAAATTCAAGTCAGCGATAATCATTGGTCGATAAGAGGAGCAAGCGAATACCCTCAAGAGCTAAAAGTCCCTGTAAAAGTAAAGACTTTTGGAGATGAATAAATATGACCAAATTCGCGGAAGATAGCTTATCGAAGAAGATATTAGTTCTATTTATCACAACGACTTCTGTCTTGATACTTCAAGGGCTTTACAACACATACAACATCAACGATGTCAATCATTCGATTAGGCAAGTGCATGATTCAGTATTTCTTGTAAATCAAAACAATAAAGAGATTTCATATCCCGTGTCTGAACTTAGGCAACTCACTATGTTTTTGGTTATGGCTCCGGATCTTCAAGCAAAGCAAGAAATCATCGTACTGATCAACAAAGATATAGAGCTTATCGATAAGGGAATACAGCGTGAAATCGATAACTCTAACTTTGACCCTACGATTGCAGGACTATCTAACCAAATCAAAGAGTCTTGGTTAGACTACCGACACAGTGTCTTACAAACATTACGATATTCAGAAAATGGTATTCGTATCGCTGAGTTCATGCATATAACAACTGACGCTAAGGAAACTTATGATGAGCTGATCGCAAATGTTGAAGCATATAACAATCATCTTGTAACGCTAAGCGACGGTATTTATATAGAAGCTCAGGAAAGCTCAAGATGGGCGTTTTGGGCGGTTATTATCACAACTGTAACCGAAGCGTTTATCTTGAAAGTCATTTTGTTTTACGTGTTGAATCTGGTTAAAAAGCGTTTGGACGAGAGAAAACAACACGCGCTTGAACTTATGAATAAAAACGCTGAGCTTCAAGTCAATATCAAGCAGCTACAAACGGTTCAAAACCAACTCCTTGAGGCAGAAAAACAGGCATCGTTATCTAAATTGGTCGCAGGGGTTGCTCATGAGATTAACACGCCAGTTGGACTTGGTATTACGACTTCCACTCATTTAAAAGGGCTTACCGAAACAATAGAGGACAAGGTTACTCAAAATACGTTGACCAAACCTGATCTCGATGAGTTTATAGAACAGTCGCATGACGTGACGCGTATTCTAATCAGTAACCTGACCCGAGCTGCGGAAATCATTCAACGATTTAAGCGCCTTTCGTCCGACAATATTCACTCCTTAGTCGAAAAACTCAATATTGGTCAAAAGATTAATGACACCATCTTAGCACTAGGCCCGAACATGAAAGGGATCAAGATTAACTGTGAGAATTTTCAGGATATCGAGGTTAAAACTGACTCTGGTGCTATTTACCACACTATTTCAAATTTGGTGCTAAACGCGAAAAACCACGCTTTTGAAAATGTTGAAGACCCGACAGTTACCATAAGAATGGAAGACTATGACGAGAAAAGCGTTCGTATTACAGTTACAGATAATGGGAATGGAATAAACAAGGACGATCAAAATAGGATCTTTGATCCGTTTTTCAGCACCAACAGAGAGAACGGCGGAACGGGGTTAGGATTATCGATTGTTTACAATGTGCTGGCCAGAATCGATGGCTCAATAGAATGTGAAAGTGAAGAAGGCCAAGGAACGACATTTACCATCGAAATCCCTGGCCCTGCAAAACTCATCACCGCTGAATGATTGCGTTTATACGAGTTAAATTACGCCAAGCTCTCTCAGGCGCTCCATTAAATAGCTATGGGCAGTGTAACGCTCCGATAGCACGACATCAGGTTTTGGGTGTAGGAACAATGGCAGTGAAATACGTGACTGCTCTTGGCGAGCACCTGTAGGGTTGATCACGCGGTGCGTCGTTGATGGAAAATAACCACCCGATGCTTCTTGCAGCATATCGCCAATATTGATGATCAAATTACCAAAGTCACAAGGTACATCGATCCAGTTTCCATCTTTACCAAGCACCTGAAGCCCAGGCTCATTTGCTGCTGGTAATACTGTCAGCAAGTTGATGTCTTCATGCGCAGCAGCACGAATAGCGCCCGGCTCTTCCTCGCCTGTCATAGGTGGGTAATGAAGAATACGAAGTAGTGTTTTATCACTACCGTTAATCATTTCTGATAGCGCGATAGAAAATTTCTCTTGAACCTCTTTTGGTGCATGAGCTTCTACCCAACCAAGTAGCTCTTCTGCAAAAGCATTGGCTCGCTGGTAATATTCCATGATTTGCTCTTTGAGCTCTTCTGGCATTTGCCCCCAAGGATAAACATGAAAATATTCTTTAATGTCTTTTACTGTATGGCCCTTTGCTACTTCAGATACTGAAGGTGGGAAGTAACCATCTTGCGTCTCTACATTAAAAGTGAACTCATTTTTACGCTCGGACATAAAGAACTTGTACCAGTTCTCGTAGATAGACTCGACAAGCTCTTTTGGGATAGGGTGATTTTTTAATACACCGAAGCCTGTTTCACGCAAAGAAGTTACAAATTGCTCCGCTGCATTGTCAGCAAGATAATCGACAGTTTCCAGTTTCATGACTTTTCTTTTTCATTATTGATATTAGAGCCGAGATTCTAAGTGTGAGATTTAAGTAAATCAAACTTTGATGAAATGAAACGGCAAGTTTAACGTTTAATTGTGCGTTATCGTTCTCTTTCAACAGCTTTGGTTATCTGCCTTACAACATTAAGTTACATCGACAATTGAACATTGTTCAATTGAGTGTCATTATGCGAGTTTTGTTAAGGAAGATCTTATGCCGTTTGAGCGTTCATCCCTTCTAAAAGCACTAAGTGTTACTTATGTTTTTGTCTTTATTTTCTCCGCAATTGAGCCAAGTTCACGGGCGGTTTGGATTGCTGAAATTGTACCAGCATTGGGCGTTTTGGCTGCGATTTGGTGGGTATCGCGTGTACACCGTTTTACATCAACCGCCTACTATCTGATGTTCGTTTGGCTATTTCTTCACACAATTGGCGCTAAATACACGTTCGCTGAAGTTCCCTTTGACTGGTTTAACCAACTGATCAGCTCTGAGAGAAACAATTTTGATCGCGTCGCACATTACTCAATTGGTCTGTTTGCTTATCCTATTGCGGAGTACCTCGTCGTTAAAAATAAAATGGCGCTTAACTACGCTCTAGCATTTGCGCTGTTTGCGATCATGTCTCTGGCCGCTGGGTATGAGATTATTGAGTGGTGGTACGCAGCCCTCGCCGGTGGAGACGAAGGCATTGCATTTTTGGGGTCACAAGGTGATATTTGGGATGCTCAGAAAGACATGCTGATGGATACTTTAGGTGCCCTAACTGCCCTTACTCTGTTTAGTTATCAACAGCGTGTGTTTTCTTCAATCCATGTTAAATAAGGGTTGAAGCCCTCTACAAAGGGAACTTGAACAACTTGTGGTACTTCATATTCATGGGCCTCTACCACAACTTGTTCAAGCTCGGCGTAACAGGCCTTTTTGGTTTTGATGATTAGCAGTATTTCGTCGTCACTGCAGACTTCGCCTTTCCATACATAATGGCTCTGAATTGGCATAGTTTGTATGCAAGCTGCAAGGCCCTTAGAGAGTATTGCTTCAATGAGCTCACTTTTATTTTTGTCGGTGTTCGTCGTGGTCAACGTAATGCAAAACTGTCCACTCATTAATCGATCCTACCTTGTGATATAACGTTAACTGAAACTACTTCTGAATAATTACTGGATAATTTTGTCCAACTAGCTCTTTAACAAAGCTAGAGCCATCACCTTTATACGTAACCCAGGCTTTTTTCTTCGCTCGTGTTAAAGCGACATAAAACAACCGACGCTCCTCGGCATAAGGGAAAGCATCACTAGATTGGGTCAATGCGCTGTCCAAATGCAATGTCTTCACTCTGGTCGGAAACTGCCCTTCGTCTACCGAAACGATAATGACGTAATCAGCTTCTTTGCCCTTACTTGCATGGCATGTCATGTATTCGATAGACAACAAACCAAACTGCTTTTGCCAGTCACTCAAAAGATCCGGCTTATGGTAATGGTTGCGACCGAGTATCAAGACGGTTTGAGTCGCTTTCGCCTTACGGTTAAGATCGTCCAAGATCTTTTCTACATTGGCTGTTGGTGCAAGCACCACGGCTTTCGCTTTTTGCTGCTTGTGGCTATTTAGTGTTTTCTCTAGCTGAGTAGGGTTTTGCTGCACAAACTGATTGGCAACCTCTCCCAACTGGTTATTGAAACGATAGGTTGTATCTAAATGGTGGACCGTAGAATGAGGAAAGCGCTCAGAAAATCCAGTCGTTAGATCGACATCCGAACCTGCAAACTCGTAAATTGATTGCCAATCATCACCTACGGCAAAAAGAACACATTCTTGATGCTTATCTTGCTGACACAAAGCCTCAACCAGGGCTAAACGCTGCGGCGAAATATCTTGATACTCATCAATCATGATAAATTTCCAAGGACAACGGAACTTGCCCTTCTCCACCAGCTTGGTCGCTTGGGTAATCATGATATTGAAATCAATATGCCCCTCACTCTTTAGCATATCCTGCCAAGCGGTATAACATGGCCATACAAGTGCAAGTTCACTGTTTAGGCGAGTATACTCAGGGTGTTCAATCAATGATTGCTGAATTTCTTTCTTGCTCGTCCCCATTGCACTCAACTGCGATAACTGCTTTTCAAGCCACGCAATCAATTTTGGGTTTTCAACATGACTGCCAAGTTCTTCATCACCGGCAAGGTAAGCAATAGGCCATTTTTGTAAGTGTTTTTGCCAACGTTTAAACGCCGTCGGTGTCATCCAATGTTTCTTAAGCCAATCGACACACCACGCTGTGCGCATTCCATCATCAAGCGCGATTGGTGAAATCGTTACATCTTGCCCTTCAACTTGCTTAAGAATGTACAAACCAAGCTGGTGAAAGGTGTTAACACGAACTTGCTCTGCGCTCAATCCAATTTTATCGCTTAAGCGTGTTTTCATCTCATTGGCGGCATCGCGGCCAAAAGCAAGCATTAATATTTGCTCAGCTTGAGCCAAATGACTTTGGAGCAAATAGGCAACTCGTGCGGTTAACACACTGGTTTTTCCTGAGCCTGCACCTGCTAGAATCAAATTATTGTCATCATTTAGCAAAACGGCTTGTTGTTGAGTATGATTGAGCGGAGAAGATTCAATCTGTGAGAATAAAACCTTCCAGTTTTCTAACTCATTCACCATCCAATCTTGGTTTCGCTCAGATAGCGTTTTGTCAGTTTCAACAATCCATGGAAGCAACTCCGATACCCGGTCTGGCATACGTAACATTGCGTCTTCAAGGTCCATTTCCATCTTGTCAAAATCGTTATCCAACTCCGCTAGCCAGGCATTAACTTTTGAGTGCGTAAGAAATGAAGGTTGACGCTTGAATCCGCTAATCGCACTTTCCCATTTCGGAAGGTACTCAACAAGTTGTCTACATTGATTCTGATGCCATTGCTGATACGACGCTACAGCGTAACGAGCAAACTCTCTACAGCGCTCCCAATCTAAACCTTGAACCAGCCATGACTGTTGTTGCCCTTCTTCTTGGTGGGCAAAAAATTGTAACCCGCCCCAAAAAAGGCCTCTTTTGAGTTTTACCTTCCCACTCCATACATTAAATGGAATGCGTTCTTCACTCCTATCGGAGCTTAACACTAGGTAATCAGATTCGAGTTTGACTTGATGGTATTCGTTTTGAATTAAAAACTGTGCAGTCTTGTTAGCGATTAGCTGCATTGATGTCGTATCCATGTTTTGCATGGCACACATCATAACTCAACACTGACTGAGTTTGAAAAGATCATGTAAATATCCGCAGATTACTTCACGCTGTCTAATCAATGCGCAAATGAATAGGTTTCTTTATCTGTATCAGAAGTTTACCATTGACTATTAGCTACAATGCTTTTATCGCAATTAATAAGTAGAAGATACGTGCAATTTTTTAGTCAGTTACGCCTTTATTGGGCCAACAAAACCATCAACTACAGCTTGCTGATTCTCGTAACCCTATTGGGTGTGGTCATCCCTGCTTGGTATTACGAACTAAATTCGCTGATTATCCCCTTAATCCTTGGCATTATCGCAGCGGCTCTTGCGGAAAGTGACGACAAGTTTACTGGCAGGCTAAAATCAGTCACTTTGACCTTGATATGCTTTGCCGTCGCTTCCTTCTCAATCGAGTTGCTGTTTAGCACCCCTATCTTCTTTGCCATAGGTCTATTTGTATCCACTTTCGGATTCATTATGCTTGGTGCTATTGGACCTCGTTACGCCAGCATCGCTTTTGGTTCACTTTTGATTGCGATTTACGCCATGTTAGGGGCCCACGAAAGTACCAACCTCTGGTTCCAGCCATTGCTGCTTTTATCCGGGGCTGCGTGGTATTTCTTTATGTCGATGGTCTGGTCTGCATTTTGGCCAATGCAACCTGTTCAGCAAAGTCTTGCCGCTGTTTTTCTTCAGCTTGCAAACTACCTGGAATCCAAAAGCCAACTGTTCCACCCGGTGACTAACTTAACGCCTCAACCCCATCGTATAGAAGAAGCTCGGCTTAATGCCGCAACGGTTACAGCCCTCAACACGTGTAAAATGACGTTACTAAACCGCTCCAAAAGAGGCCATGTTGACGGCGCTTCCGACCGCTTCCTGAATATTTACTTTCTTGCACAAGATATCCACGAACGTGTGAGTTCAAGCCACTATCGGTATCAGGAGTTATCGACTCATTTTGAGCGCTCAGATGTCCTTTTCCGTTTTAAGTACCTATTGGAAAGCCAAGCGAAAGCATGTCGTGAAATCGCTAAATCCATACGTTTAGGTAAAGAGTACCAGCACAGTGATGAATCAGTTCTCGCGTTGGATGAGCTACTCAACTCTCTTAATTTCCTACAAGAGCAAAATAAGCATGAGTGGCGCTCCTTGATTAATCAGCTCAATTACCTATTCAATAACCTGGCTACTGTCGAGAAGCAGTTAAGCAACGTGAATAACCCTGATGCGAATCGACTGGAAGAAGAAGTCCTTGATGACACTGAGGCGCATACAATTAAAGCGATGTGGCTTCGAATTAAGTCGAATTTTAACAAAGACTCGATGCTATTTCGTCACGCAATCCGTATGTCCATTGCACTAACAGCCGGCTATGGCATCATTCAGGGGTTCGATATAGAGCGTGGTTACTGGATTCTCTTAACCACATTGTTTGTGTGTCAGCCAAACTACAGTGCAACGCGCCAGAAGCTCGTAGCCCGAGTTATTGGTACATTAGCGGGTTTGCTTGTCGGTGTCCCATTACTCACATTCTTCCCATCCCAAGAGAGTCAATTAGTCTTCATCGTTCTTTCTGGTGTTGCTTTTTTTGCTTTCCGATTGGCAAACTACGGCTACGCGACCGGTTTTATCACCCTTTTAGTACTCTTCTGTTTTAATCAACTTGGCGAAGGGTATGCCGTCGTCTTGCCTCGATTGGCTGATACTCTTATTGGATGTGCACTAGCAGTAGGCGCAGTCGCTTTTATTCTTCCTGATTGGCAATCAAAAAGACTGCACAAAGTAATGGCTGAAGCCATCGGCTCTAACCGGGCTTATCTAGCACAAATCATTGGCCAATATCGTATCGGTAAAAAAGATAATCTCTCCTATCGAATTGCTCGTCGTCATGCACACAATCAAGATGCAAACTTAACTAACGCCATCAGCGCAATGCTAGCGGAGCCAGGAAAATATCGCTCAGCAGTAGATGAAAGCTTTCGTTTTCTGACACTCAGCCACGCTTTGCTAAGTTACATTTCAGCCCTGGGCGCACATCGAAGAAGAATTGACAACGAAGATACACACCAACTGGTACTTGATGCCCATAGAACCATCCACCAACATTTAGAAACACTGTTTGATCAACTTAACGATCATTGTGACAGCTGCGACGCTGTTCACATTGACGATCCTAATTTAGAAGCGCGCCTTTCAGAATGGCGCGAAGAAGATGACAGCTCAGTCCGTATGGTGCTCCAGCAACTCTACCTTATCTATCGTATGCTGCCGGAGCTTCATTCGCTTGCTTCAAAATTTGCGGTACGAGTAAATCATTAGGCTGTTATTTGAGCAGTTTATTGTTGGAGGTGACTCTTCGCCTCCTTCACTTTCCCCTTACACTACCTGACAGTTTTCGGACAATTATTAGCCACCTCAGCATAGACTAGAAACAAATGAACTTACCGGAGTAAGAGTGTGAAAGGAGACAACTCTCTATTCTCGGCCCAATACCAACATTTGATTCGGAGGCAAACTAATATGACCCCAATCCAATTTGAGCTATTTAAACAGCAAATAAGTAAACTTTCTCCGCAACAGTTGAAAGCACTTCGCGGAGAAATAAACACTACACTAGAGCACTCCTCAGAAGCGGCTTTGGTGACAGAAGAAGAGCTGAATCTAATTTCGAGCCTGTTCTCCTAGCACAACTTGCTCAAAACACAAACTCGCCTTAAGCTTAAGTTAGAGGGAGGTGTTTATGGCCGTATCTGTAATTCAATCAGGACATCAATTGATTGAACAGTCATCTAAGATGGCAGAGGAAGCTGCGCTCGAAATAAATCAAACTCCTGTAAATCAAGTTATTGAAAAAGACCAAGCACTCGATTTCAACAAAGTTGAATTCAAAGCCCCCGAAGTGCCAGACCCTTCCTATGTTGATTCAATGCTAAAACTCAACCAAGCAAGCCAATACAGCAAAGTGGGGACAAATATGCTGCAACGCGATCAAGATATGATAGGCACGCTACTCGATATTCATATTTAAATTGTACCAATCCATAAACAGGTATTGTTATCCCTCGCTAAGCCGTTAGAATCCCCCGATAACCTTTTTTCTTTATTTCGCTATGCCCAAATTAAATTTGTCTTACCGTGGCCGCCATCCGATTTTTGATCAAGGCTCACATACGGACGAGTTAGAACAATTACTCAGCCCTCGTTTTGAACGACCTTCCTTAAGATTAACCCCTAGCCCGTACATCAGTGAAAAAACCCTTTCCAAACGTTGGGATAAAATCGCTCCACTGACAGACAAAGCTCACTTATTCGATCCACATACGCAAGTGCACGCAGATTTATATAATAAGAACATTGAGCACTTCGTTGGGACGGTTAAATTACCAGTCGGAGTCGCGGGTCCACTAAGGGTAAATGGCCTTTTTGCCAACAATGATTACCTCGTTCCCTTAGCGACAACAGAAGCAGCCCTTGTCGCTTCATACAATCGCGGAGCGCAATTGATCACAGCAGCAGGTGGTGCAAGTGCAATGCTGATAAATGAGGGAGTAACTCGTACCCCCGTTTTCGCTTTTCATAATATTGCTGATGCTGGTCAGTTTGTCGCTTGGGTCGTTACTCAATACGATCACTTCAAACAAGTGGCAGAATCAACGACATCACATGGCAAGCTGCACGATATCAATATCAATATCGAAGGTAATCATGTTTACTTAGTATTTGAGTTTCATACTGGAGACGCATCTGGGCAAAATATGGTTACGATTGCAACCAATGAAGTCTATCACTACATTCTAGAGCACGCGCCTATTGAGCCAAAAGAGTCTTTCCTCGATGGTAATCTTTCTGGAGATAAGAAACCTAACGCCCACACCATGCGTCATGTGCGCGGTAAAAAGGTCACCGCAGAGGTCAGTTTATCCCGCCAGTTAGTAGAGAAATTTCTCCACACAACACCAGATAAGATGGTGAAGTTTGGTCAAGTGACGACAAGTGGAGCAGCGCTAAGTGGCGGCATCGGTGTTAACGCACATTATGCAAATGCTCTAGCTGCCTTATACATAGCGTGTGGACAGGATGCCGCTTGCGTTTCAGAGTCAGCGATTGGAATAACTCGTATGGAGTTGACTGAACAAGGTGGCCTTTATGCATGTGTTACCTTGCCTAACCTAATGGTCGGCACTGTTGGGGGCGGTACTGGGCTTCCAAGTCAAAAAGCATGTCTCGACATTATGGGATTACATGGTAATGGGAAAGCTAAAGCCCTAGCAGAAGTCGCCGCTTCTCTATGTTTAGCTGGTGAACTGTCTATTGTGGGAGCTTTTTGCGCCGAGCACTTTTCGCGCGCCCACCAAAAGCTCGCTCGTTAACTTTCATCTACAGTGCGAGCAGTTCCCACTGTTCGCACACCCTATTTCTACTCCCACTCATTGCCAAAAACCATATAAAGTGTGCGTAATATCAATTACTCACCCTTCACATATGCGACGAATCGCAAAACTTTGTATATTCTCGCATACTCATTAACATGCACTACCACAAAATGCCTACTAAAGAAGATTCAATAGAAGAGCTTGCCAATTTGCTGCAACCCGGAAGTAAGTTATCAGCAACGATTCATTTTGGTCCCGATGATCACTACTCGTTTAGTACTGTCTATGTGGGTTGCAAGCTGCCACAGTTTTTGATTGTCGATCTTCCGTCGAAAGCTCGTGAAGCTTTGATTATTAGAAAGTTGAGCAATACTGAAATCGTCGTTAGAGCGATTACTAATACAAAGCTTGGTCATATCATCGCGTTTAAATCGACCATCATTGTTAAATCCTCCACACCATCCGCACTGTTGTTTCTACGCATGCCGACTCACTTCGCCTCGAAGCCTGTACGGCAGCATGAACGCCATAGCATGAACATTCCTGCTGAGGTCAAATCACAGGATGTCTCTTATCACGGTAAACTTGTCGATTTTTCTGCTTCTGGCTGTGGCGTATTTCTACCAGGTGAGAATGAGCTCTCTTCTAATAGCTTAATTGAAATGCAATGTGCTTTATCACAATACCTTCCAGATGAGCTCAAACTCAATATTGTCAGTGTCTCTAGGGAAAGAGGCGGGAATAAACTTGGGATTAAATTCAATACTCCATTAGAAGTACATGATGACCTGAAACAAGCTTTAGTTGAGCACGCTTATCTATCTAGTCGCTACTAACTTCAACAAAGTTCTCTTTGAAATAGATCATCGCTTTGTTCAATGCGAGCTCTTTAATAGGCTTAACGATAACGTAATCAGCCCCATTGGCAATAAATGCTCGTTTGGTGTCTTGCATTCCATCTGCGGTACAGGCAAAGATTGGAATCTTTAAACCAAGTTCTTCGCGAATAATTCGTGTTGATTCTATACCACCGAGGCTTGGAAGCTGATTATCCATCAATACCAATGAAACGTTTGGATTGTCTCTTAAATAGTCGATGGCATTGTGTCCATCTTGGACCCAAGTAACGCTCATGCCGTACTTCTCGCAAAATGCTTTGGCAATAAACGCATTCGTGTGATTATCTTCAACCAACAAGACTTGTAATGAGTCAGAAAATAGAGTGCTTGGGTCAACGAGTAGGCTATTTGATTCAACACTCCTATCACCCAAGTAGATTTCTAGTGGCAATGTTGCAATTACCCGAGTTCCTTTTCCTGGCTCACTATGAATTGTAATCTTACCTTGCATCAACTCGACCAGGCTATGAACTATCGCCAAGCCTAAACCACTACCGCCATATTCTCGAGTCGTTGTCGCCTCCGCTTGGATAAATGGTTCAAAAATTGTCGCAAGTTGGCTTTCTTCTATCCCTATACCAGTGTCATCAACTACGATTTCCAGCTCATATTGGTCGTTGCGTTGTTCACAAGACAGTTGAACGCGCACTTCGCCTTCGTGGGTAAATTTAATCGAGTTGCTAACTAGATTAAATAGAATCTGATTCAAGCGGACTTGGTCACTATTAGCCCACATTTGAGAGCCAATACTACTGCGCATGTTCAAGTTGATACCCTTCTCGACGCAAAGTGGACGGAAAATCTTTTCTACCGTCGTTTCAAGTTCGACTAAGCGAAATTCATTGCTTTGTATATTGAATTTGCCCTGCTCAATTTTTGAAAAGTCGAGAATATCATTCAGTACAGCTAACAGGTGCTCACCACTATTACATAAAACATCTACATGCTCTAAAGCTTCTCGCTCATGTAGGCTGTGCTTAAGTAGCTGTGATACACCTAAAATACCATTCAGAGGTGTTCGTAATTCATGGCTCATCTTCGCTAAGAAATCTGCACGAACTCTTGCTGACTCTTCAGCCTCTTCTTTGGCTGCTTGGCTTTGCTTCTCAGCTTCAACGAAACTTGTGATGTCTTGGCCTTGTGCCATGATTTGCTTGGTGGTGTTATCGCTAATGATAGGAGATAGGTTCCAACGATAAGTCTTACTCCCAATCGTCGTGTTTACCCCCGTTAGCGTAGCCCCCTGTGCACACATTTTGACGTGAGGAGCCAACGCTTCTACCAGGCTGTTTCTTAAATTTTCATCATTGAAACATCGTTCCGCCGCAGGGTTATAGCGCATTAGACTCGCGTCACGCGTACTCCATAAGGTGACTGGTGAGAGTGAAAAGTTAAACAGATCAGCAAATTGTTTTTCATGTTCATTGAGTCGTTTAAAGGAAAGCTCAAAGCTTTGGCCAATTTGGTTGAACTCTTCAATCCCGGAGCCTCTAAACCTCTTAGTCTTTTGCGTTGAAAACGCCGACTCAATAAAACCCATCAGCTTTTTGAGCTCAAAAGAAACGCGTTTGCGCAGCCATAAGCGAGTTGAGACGGCGATAAAGGCAATCATAATTCCGGTAAACAACATCCACAGATACTGGCTTTTCACAAACCGTTCTATGTGATTATTACCCTGAACCGTGTAAACAGATAGAAATGTCGGTACGTCAGATATTTTCAAGTCTGTACGTGACACCATGTAACTACTGGCGTTTAGAGACTTGGAAGACTCCTCTAGCAGCTCTATATGGCGAAAGTTTTCCACCTTATTGCTTGATGCGATGACTTGGGATCCAACAGCCAAAAACAATTCGTCGGCATTGCTTCCTTTGGTTATAGCATTAATAAGAGAGAAATTATTGTTTAGTACAACGCCAATATAGAGATGCGCAATCACTTCGCCATTTCTTAGGTTTACTACCGGCGAGCGACGCATCATCAAATAGCGCATTCCCATAGTCGAAGGCGTTTGCGAAATGTGCCAAGAGTTTCCCGTGACAATATCGCTATTCAAATGACTGAGTTGAAAGTGTGAAATACCATAAAACTCGGCGTTGCCATCGTCCCAAAAGACTCCGTCGCTATTTGTCAAAAAACGGATATCTGGGGCTAGGTTCGGTAACACCTGATCGATACTTGAAAAGAAACGGTCGACAGCTAAATGATCATAACTGGCGATACCATTAACCAAAGAAACGCTGCGCGAGTAACTGTCTTGTTGGATTTCTAACGCTTTAAGGCGAAAATTAAAAATTTCTTGTACCAAACTCTGCGTTTGAGTTTTAGTACGCGCCACTTCCTGTGCTACCACTTCACGATTAACTTGGTAGTTCTGTAGCACCATAACCAAGGTAAGAACACCTATGGTTAAGAATATGGAGTTGGTAAGAAGCGTGGCTAACTGATAACGCCTGCCACGCTTAAATAATTTCGTCATTAAAGATCAGAATACCTAAAAGCGCGTTGTTTAAATGTCTCTATTTTTTTCGGACTGTCTTCGGATGTTACAACTTCAAAATCCCCGGAATAAACGTGAGGAACTTGCTTACCTTCGATGTCCCACTTAATTGCTTCTGCCATTGCAATGCCTGTATCGTCATTCATTCGCATTACAGTAACATCAAGATCGCCATTCGCTATCGCATCCAGTTCAGCGGTACCGCCGCCCCAACCATTTAGCATAATGTCTGTACGGTTTAGCTCTCTCAAAGCATCTGCCGCACCTAGAGCGACATCCGTAGAACATGCGTAAATAAAGCTTAAATCTGCGTCACTTTTGACAGCCTGAAGCGCTGTTTTGTAACCGGATTTTCGTGTTGCCGTGGTGTAAAATGAAGACGATAGCTTATAGCTGTCGTGATGACTCATCTCTTCAATAAACGTGTCACCACGAGCATAGCTAACATAGCCCTCAGAAAAGTATAAGACAGAATAGCGACTTTCTTTTTCTACTTTATCTTTGTAGTACTGCTCTAATAAGCGCGCACCGTGAATATGATCAAACCCAACATAAAGGAATGGCTGATGATCATCCCAAGCTCGAACAGGAGTCGTAATATTTTGCAAGATCAACTTAGTATCTGTTGAACTCATCACGTGTTCGATAAACTTACGGTGGCGGGTGGTATCTAGAGTGAAAATTAGGTAATCGGTGTTATTTTGAATAGCTTCTAATAGCGACAGGCTTTGTTGTCTTACATCAACGTTGGGTCGAGTAAAAACCTGATTTATTTTATAACTAATACCAAGCTTCTCGAGTCTAGTTTCGAAAGCCTTGATATTACGACTCCAATAGTCTGAAACCTGCTGCCCTGGATAGACGACCGAAATAGAAATGGGTTCATTTTGTTTGATTCCCACTGGTATCGGGTAGTCTCTAACAGCATTTGTTAACTCTTCTGTCAGTTTCTTCTGTTGAGGGAATTCTTTAAGGTAGTCCTCATATTGCCAGTAGCCATTAAGGACTTGCGTCGTGTGCGCATATGACATTGCTGATACTAGGGTTAGCATTGAGAATAGAGACGTTTTATACATCGGTTATTATTCTTCCCACTCTTGCCAGAATATACCTCAAGTATAATGATTCATGTCGATCTTGGTAGCATTAAAAACACAACAGCCAATCAATTGTTCAATTAAACGACGAATTAAATAAATCCTATATCTCGTTGAACTGATTAATTAAATACCGTGTCAAAATTAAATCCCAGCCATTAATTTGACACGGTTTTTTACATTATTTCCCAGCCATTAGAATGTAAATGCTAAATTACCAGACAGGCCGAATTGGTTATCCCCCGCATAGCTGCCCGCAATATCAACGCTAACCAAATCTCCTGGGCTGATGCCTAAACCAGCGGTGAAAGAACTGTCTAACGTGTCTTCCATATCGACTTCGTAACCCGCTCTTAACTGGGCCCAACCCCACGCATTGCCCTCAACACCTAAACGGAAAAACTGTGTGTCATCGTTTGAGCCAGAGAAACGTTTTTGCTTAGTAACGTCAAAATCAACGGTCGCTGTAAGCAGCTGCGTCGCGTACGCACCAGACAGCGTAACTTGAGTGTCTAGCTGATATTTATCACTCTTATCTTTCGTCTTTATTTCCTGAGAGAAGAGATCTTTAATCGCAATACCTGCACGAAAATCGTTTAAGAACCAAATAGCACCTAAATCTAGGTTAAAAGCACTCTTATTTGTTTCACTTTCATCATAATCATTGAGGTCAAAATCCTCTACGGTCAACGTTTCGCTATATGTAGTGAGTTGTTGGTATTTGGGCGTAACACCGAAAGAAAACTCTTGTCCCGCTAGCTTAACTCGCTTCGCTAAAGCCACACCATATTCCGAGTAGCCAAAAGCCGCCATGTTAACGTTAGAGTTGTTATATCGGTCAGCCACTCTTAGGTCTTCATCAACGATGCTAGTGTCAGATTCAGCGATATCAGTTTGAGCAATAATCTCGGCATATCCTCTCATATAAAAGTTACCTGAAACCATTCCAAAAGGAACCGCTACAGCTAGCCCGCCCCCTACACTAACAGCAAGAGGTTTGTCATCTGAGAGCTCATCTAGATGTTTATTAAGATCATTCCTTAAACTAGCGTCACTACTACCGCTATCTTCGTAGTCCTCAATCGTAGTTTGCAAATCATCGAGTGTTGAAAGGCTTTCGTCGGTGTCGCGAGCGTTTACGCCAATAGCAGGGGCTAGGATACCGAAATCATCTTCATCTCGATACACAGCAGTTAATGCGGGGTTATAGAATGGAGCAAGTAAGTAGTCGGCACTCGTGACGCCGGTATTACCCATTGCATTTCCGCGTCCATCCGCGACTACATTTGCAGCAACTGCAGACGTTCCGAACAAGGTGCAAGCCACTGCCAAAGGTAAGATTTTTAGTTGTTTCATAGTCCGTACCAACCTTCTTATTTGTTTTCATAAGCAAGATTAATACATTTCTATCATTTTGAGAGTGAATTATTCCACTTGTGTCACATCAATCACATTAATTAACGGAACTTCTCCTCGAACCAGCAGCTCTTTCTTCGCTTTAGTTAACCGTTTAATTCGGTATTCAACTTTAGAAGCGACACTTCTGCTGCTCATATCATCACTTTGCCATACCAGCTTTAGAGGCCCTTTCCCTTTTAATGCCTTAGCCCCTCGCCCACTTGCATGTTCAGCGAACCTTCGCTCTACGTCAGTGGTGATACCGCAGTATAGAGCATTAGAAGAAGTGCGAATTAGATACACAAACCAATTCGCACTGTTGTCTGATTTAGATGACATTAGCTAGTAAGCTGTTCAACCAGTTCTTTGAGCTCGGCTAACTCAGACTTTAACTCAGAGACTTCTTTTTCTAACACGTCTAAACGTTCGTTATTCGCGCTGCCATTAACAACTGGCGTAGATACCGTCGTAAGTGCTTCGATATCAACTTCGCCGCTAAACAAATGCATGTAACGAGATTCACGCTTGCCTGCTTCTCTAGGTAATTTGACAACCAAGGCGCCTTGTTCACGTGCCGCCATTTTCTCTAGCACCGCTTCAACTTCTTTAACGTCTGAAAAGTCAGCTAAACGGTTTGTTCGCGTACGCAATTCACCCGGGGTCTGAGGGCCACGCAACAATAAGCAGCAAGTAATGCCTTTCTCTTGTTTGGTCAGTTTCAAATCACCAAATTCAGTGTTGCAGAAACGGTGTTGAAACTTATTCGCGCGACTATTAAAACCACTTTCATCACTCACTAAACGACGGGCTATTAGAGCATCTACCGCTTCCTGTACTTCGCCGTCACTTAGAGACATCACGGGCTCTCTATTACTCTTTTGATTACAAGCGGAAGTTAAGCTGTTTAACGTCAGTGGGTAATAGTCAGGAGTTGTGACTTCTTTTTCAATCAGGCAGCCGATGACACGTGCTTCAATAGGACTTAGTTCGATATTCATTGTTATTTCCTTATTATACGCTTGCTAAAATGGCCTAATGTTCAGCAAGGAGGGGAACCTTTTTCATGTTACCGTTTTCATCAATCATCACGATTTTAGTACGGTTTAACTCAACCTCTGTAATTTCTTGTTGAGTTCGCTCGCTACGATAAGCTTTCACGAGTTTATCAGCTCGCGATGGCACAACAGTTTGTTCTTCTTTCGGAACTATAATGTCAGAAGTTCGCATGATTTCTTAGTCATTGATGTAACTCTATCTCGGAATCATATATCGAACTACAGCCTTGCCTCAATCACCAAATAAAGAGATTGGCGATAAAACCGTCAACATACTGTAATGATTGATCTTAAGACTGTTATCGGCCCCAATGTTGTGATTTAATCATTGGCAGTTAAAGGTAAAATCAGGAAAGAAAACCTATGAGTGGTGTATTTGAAATCGTAGCTCAGGCGCGTCGTAAGAATAAACTTAAACGTGAGCTTCTGGACAATGAGAAGAAAGTTCGCGATAACCGCAAACGTGTTGATCTGCTAGAGAACCTACTTGACTACATCAAGTCAGACATGAGCCATGACGAAATCGTCGGCATTATCAAAAACATGAAAGCAGACTACGAAGATCGCGTAGATGACCACATCATCAAGAGCGCAGAAATTTCTAAAGATCGTCGTGAAATCAGCCGTCGAATCCGCGAACTGACAGAAGAAGATAAGCAAGTACTACAAGGTAAGAAAAAGTAATCATTACTTTGTTAAACTCTGTTTACAGGCCTACACATTAAGTGTGGGCCTTTTTATTTTTTTGTAATTTTGGCAACAACTCACCAACACAATTGGTTATTATAAATCAGTAAATAACGCTAAACGTTTGCGTAATCGCTAACCTTCTCCGTTCCCCAAATTTGGACTTTCATCACACATTTAGCCCTGTTATATTTTACCCCAGATAAACAATTAGACCATTCGAGGCACGGAGCTTCCTCACTTATCTCACGAAGAGAAGAATTGGTACCGACACTGTTCGGCAAACTTTTAGAGGGTCAAATTATGGAAATGAATATGGTTGAAATTCTGGGCTACGCAGCGTCTATCATGGTAGCTATCTCATTAACCATGAAAGATATCGTTAAACTACGCGTTCTTAACTTTATCGGTTGTGCTCTATTCACAGCATACGGTTTGATGATTGATGCTTGGCCAGTTGTTGTTACAAACGGCTTCATCGCATGCGTTAACGTCTACTTCCTAGCGAAAATGCAAAGCGAAAAAAAGTCTGACGAAGCCAAAAGCGCCGCTTAACCTTTCCTAGACCCCAGACTTGTTCTGGGGTTTTCTTTATCTTTTTTATCCAAATTTCAGTTACAAAAAAGCCCAGCGATATTGCCAGGCCCTCTAAGTATCTCAACAACAATCTAGTTGTTAGAGACAATAAACAGAACTTCTACTCTTCGATTACACGCTTTACCAGCCTTAGATGCATTCGAGCAAGCTGGTACGTACTCTCCGTACCCACGGGTAAAAATGGAATCCATGGCGACATTATTGCTGACTAACTGTTGTTTTACCGCTTTGGCTCGACGCATAGACAAGCTGTCATTAAATGAAGGTGCCCCTGTACTATCTGCATGACCATCAATCACGATGTCGATACCCGGTTGCGTCGCCAAGTATTCACCCATCATATCTAACCAGTACTTAGAATCAGGCATCACCTTTGACGAGCCCGTGTTGAACTTAATGGTATCGGTCAATTTAACCATTATATGGTTACCTGGGAGAACTTCGTAGTCGACGCCATTTTTAAGTAGAAATGTTTGCAGATCTTTATAGTATGGCGCTCGTTTTTGCCCAATTGGACCTCGGACATCAGATACAACTAATTGCGGATCGTTACCCCACTCCGGATATCTCACTTCAAAATCTGTCTTCGGAGCAGTGTCAAGCATATCGTCAGTCACATTTGCGATATTCTGCGCCATATTGGAACAGCCCGAAAGCAAGATAATCAGAGGTAAAGCTAGGTATTTCATCTCTACACCATAAGTTCTGTTTACTACAAATACTGTATCGACAGATTCTCCAGATCTTTAGTTAAATTTTAGCCTCTTTCGTGTAATTCTGCTCCTGGACACTGCAAGAAACAATTTGCCAATAATTTACCGATTAGAGCTATTTAGTTCTTGTATCTTAAAGAGTAAAATCTAACTACTTTTAACTCGTGCATTGCATCGCACGAATTTTCGAGAATCTATTATGAAAAAGCTCATCGCATTGTTTGCCATCTCGATCGCCACTTTTTTGGTGGGGTGTACCGATAACAACATACCTCAAGAAGGTAAACAATATCAGCAGTTACCCGTTAATCTGGCAACTTTCCGACTGCCTCAGGTTACAGAGGTATTCTCGCTAAATTGTGGTCACTGCCGAAAAATGGAAGCGGTTATGCCTCAACTAGAAGAGCTGACGAACCAATCCATCGGCAAAATTCACGTCACATTCAATGAAAGTGCTCAAATTGGCGCAATGATCTATTACAGCGCAGAGATGCAACTAAGCAAAAAACCAGACCACGAACTAATGAATGAACTGTTCGCTGCAGTGCAAATGGGTGATGGAGCAACACTTTCAGATAAAAAAGTCGCCATCGATACCGCTTTTCAATCACGTGGACTGGTTAGCCCTTACGACCTTAATGAGCAACAACAAGAGCAACTATTTCAAGCGATGAATCTCGCACAAGACATCACCGAGAAAGGGCAAATCAATTCAGTGCCTACTTTCATCGTTAACGGCAAGTACATTGTTCTTACTGCCGGTCATCAAGATGTCGAAGGCATTGCGAACACAATTAACTATCTGACTAATCAACCTTAAACAAACGGACGTTATCAATGTCAAAATTTATTATCCCTATTGTTATCTTCATTCTTGCTGGTTTCATGATTTATCGCACCTGGGTGAACAATAAAGCCGGTGAAGAGAACTTTGCTGCTGGGCAAGCATTCTTGCTGGAAAATGGTAAACAAGAAGACGTGGTTACGACTGAAAGTGGCCTTCAGTACAAAGTGTTAGTGAAAGGAGAAGGGACAGAGCACCCAACGACAAGCAATACTGTAAAAGTCCATTATCACGGCACGCTAATCGATGGTACTGTATTCGATAGTTCGGTTGAACGCGGAGAGCCAATCAGCTTTAAACTCAATCAAGTAATTAAAGGTTGGCAGGAAGGCCTTACCTATATGGCCCCAGGTGATAAGTTCCGCCTATACATTCCTAGCCCTCTTGCTTACGGTAAAGGCGGCTCAGGCCCAATTCCACCAGCTTCAACTCTAATCTTTGATGTTGAGCTGCTAGAAGTTAAATAAAAAAAAGCCAGTCGAATGACTGGCTTTTTTATGATTTCAATTTATCAGCAGAACTCTGGCAACTGCTTGTTGATGAAGGCTCGGTCTGCCGAATAAAACTCATCTAAAGGAAGCTCTTTTGGTTCTAACCATTTAAATGTCTGTTTTCTTTCTTCATCAACGGCCGTTGGCTGCACTTCATCCTGCGCCTTTAGTACAGCGTAATAGATACGTCCCCCGTACTCATTTACGTCAGAGAAGGTCGCGACGTGCTTTAGGCCTTGAAGCTGTGTTTCTTCATACAATTCTCTAATTGCAGCATCAGTCCCTGATTCGTTGCTATTTACCACTCCACCAGGAAACTCAATCACCATTCCTTTCGCTGCTCTAAATCGTTCCTGTACCAACACCTTTCCATCTTTGACTACCACGGCCATAGATAAGTGCTTCATGCCTGACTCCTTAAATTCCTTTTGGTTTCTCTCCGACCACCAGAACAATTGTACTGGTAACGCTATTGAATGGCGGAGATGATATCGCAATGCATCCATTTGCACTTATGAACTAATTCACATTTATGATTTTGCAGCACAAAAAAACCGGCTTCTGTGCAGTCGCCGGTTTTTTTCAGTTATTTATCGATTACTTATGCTTGTCTTGTACGTACTGTTGGCTCACATCTACGACTGCAACATCTTTAAAGAAGCTACGCCCTAGCAATAGTGGAAACGTCAGGTGAGTACGATCGGCTAAAGTAAACTCTGTTTTTTCTTTCAGATCACCAATTTGAATCCAGGCATCAACCACAGCTCTCTTTTGTGTTCCATCTGCGCTTGACTGACGAATTTTCACCCAACGCTGAACTGGCAGAGCGATTTCTTTGCTCTTAACCCCTTCATGTTCGATCTTGAACTTAACCCAATCTTTACCATCACGTTCAAATGGCTCAATATCGACAGCGCTAATAGATGACGTAGTCGCACCAGTATCGATACGTGCTCTAAAGTTCTGCTCTAACCCTGGAACATATACCCACTCTTTCTCACCCAGAATCAACTTACCATCAGATGTTTTTTGAGCTTTAAGCACAACTTCAGGTTGTTTTGGTTTTTCGGCCGGCTTGGTTTCTTTAGCAACCTCTTTTTCTTCAACCTGAGGTTGCTCTACTTTAGGCTCTTCTACTTGCGGCTTTTGTTCAGGTTCAACAGGAGTTTGCCCCGTCGTTGAACACGCCATTAAACCACCACTTAGCATAACTGGAATGATAAGTTTCCACGTTTTGTTCATTCGACCACCTAATTCAATTGACAATACTTACCCACAATAAAAAAGGCCCACATAAAGTGAGCCTTAGATCGGGTATAAAAACTCGGTCTATTAAGACACTTTAACTATTGCATCCGCGACATAAGGGATGTCTTTTTCAGTAAGACCTGCAATGTTAATTCGACCATCGCCTACACCATAAATTCCATATTCTTCACGAAGTTGGAGCATTTGGTCTTGGCTAAAGCCTAGCACAGTAAACATGCCTTTGTGACTTTCGATAAAATCGAATTGTGAAGTATTGTGCGAATTTCTCAATTCTTGGCACAAGGTTTGACGAAGGTTTAACAAACGCTGTTGCATTTCACTTAACTCTTGCTTCCAAACTGCCGTTAGATCTTGATTTTGCAGGATAGTTTTAACAAGAGCAGCACCATGGTCAGGTGGCATAGTATAAGTTGCGCGAGCCAGCGTCAGTAACTTACCTTTTGCGTTGCCTACGTCCTCGAGTGACTTACCAACGACAATTGCCGCCCCTGTGCGCTCACGGTACAAGCCAAAGTTCTTTGAACAAGACGTCGTGATAAGCATTTCTTCTACGTTATCAGCCATGAAGCGTAGACCTTTCGCATCCTCTTCTAAGCCGTCACCGAAACCTTGGTAAGCGATATCTACAAACGGCGTGAAACCATTCTTTTGAGATAGCTCTGTGATTGCTTTCCAAGCGTCGAAATCGATATCAGCCCCTGTAGGGTTATGACAACAACCGTGCAGTAATACGACGTCTTCAGGACCAGCCTTGGATAAGTCATCGATCATTGCTGATGTATCAACTTGCTTCGTATCACGACTGAAATAGCGGTATTCACGAACTTGAAGACCGGCAGCTTCCATCACTGGACGATGGTTCACATAACTCGGGTTTGAGATCCAAACCGTCGTATTTGGTTGCGCGACTTTCATTAGGTCACCCAACATGCGTAGTGCGCCACTAGCACCAGGTGTTTGAATTGCGGCAACTCGGTCCATCGCAGAAGTGCCATCCAGCAGCAAATTCACCATACTCTGGTTGAATTCTTCGCACCCTGCTAAACCAACATAGGATTTGGTTTTTTGCGTCTCGACAACGATATCTTGAGCTTGGAGTATCGCCTTCATTACAGGAGTTTCGCCCGCACTGTTTTTGTATACGCCGATACCTAAATCGACTTTATCAGGACGAGGATCGTTACGATACGCAACGGAAAGAGAAAGAATAGGATCTAAAGTTGGTTTTGGTAAATGTGAGAACATGAAAGTCACAACCCTTTGAAATTCAAGTAACGGCCAACACGTTATCATCTAATTTACAAATCTAGAAATAAAATTTTAATTGCTCAGAGCAAAACAGGATAAAAATCTGTAAATTTTAACATACAGTTAACTTATTCACTTCATTTACCCTCTTCTAATACTGTGCATTTTAAGACAATTTAAATGTATGAATAATCTGGTTTGAGCTACCACGCCACTCTAAGTTGAGATCTTTCTTTTCCTCAACAAACTTACCGTCAATTAATACGTCAATGTAACTTGTGATTTCTCGCTGCGCGTCATCAAGCTCCGCTAGTGTATAGCCTGTCCAAACCCAAATATCCTTGTCTGGACATTCCTCTTTGACTCTTTTAACTAACCTTAAGATGTCTGGTACATTCGCTGGATGTAAAGGATCACCGCCAGAGAGCGACAACCCACGGCGCTTTATACGTTCATCTTTTAAGTCAGCAAGGATTTGATCTTCCGCAAGCTGAGTAAACGGTGTTCCCGAATCTAACCGCTGAGTTGATTGGTTGTAGCAGCCTCTACACTGGTGTACACAACCAGAAACAAACAGTGTGCAACGTGTACCTGGCCCGTTTACCACATCGACTGGATAGTATTGATGATAGTTCATACGTAAACTCAAAAAATAAAGCCCATTACAGGGCTTAGTCGGAAACTCATGTCCCCCACCTAATAAGGCGGGGGGGTGACACGGCGATTATAGGTGTTTGACTCGACGCTTAACTTCTTCTTGTTTACCGAAGTTAAATGGACGGGCGTCAGGACTTCCCAAGTAACCACATACACGACGTGTTACCGATACCTTGGTTGAGTCATGATTACCACAGCTTGGACAGGTAAAGCCCTTACTGGTACATTCAAATTCCCCGTTATACCCGCACTCGTAACACTCATCGATTGGCGTGTTTGTACCGTAGTAAGGTACTCGCGTATAGCTGTAGTCCCATACGTTTTCTAATGCTTCGATATTACGTTGCATATTAGGGAACTCACCGTAACAAATAAAACCACCGCTTGAAATTTCTGGGTAAGGCATTTCAAAATCGATCTTGTCGTAAGGATTAACCTTTTTCTCAACATCTAAGTGGAAGCTGTTTGTGTAATACCCTTTGTCTGTCACACCTTTGATAACGCCAAACTCTTTGTTATCAATACGGCAGAATCGGCTACATAGGTTTTCACTTGGCGTACCGTACAAGCTAAAGCCATAGCCTGTTTCTTCCGTCCATTGGTTAACTGCATCTTTCATGTGTTTGATGATACCCAATGCCTTCTCACGTAGCACAGCGTCGTCATAGACATGAGCTTCTGTACCAAATAGAGCATTCACTGTCTCATGAATACCAATGTAACCTAACGAGATTGAAGCACGACCATTTTTAAAGATATCAGCAATTGAGTCATCAGCTTTAAGACGAACACCACACGCACCTTCCATATATAGGATTGGTGCTACACGAGCTTTAACGTTCTCCAATCGTGTAATACGAGTTTGCAATGCTCGTCGTGCCAACTTGAGCTTCTCGTCCAATAGCTCATAGAATTTGCTTTCACTGCCTTCCGCTTGAATTGCAATACGTGGCAAGTTCAAACTCACAACCCCGAGATTGTTACGGCCTTCATGGATAAGTTCGCCATTCTCTTCATAAGTACCTAGGAATGAACGACATCCCATTGGGGTTTTGAACGAGCCAGTGATTTCTACCAGTTTGTCGTAGTTTAGAATATCTGGATACATACGCTTAGAAGCACACTCAAGCGCGAGTTTCTTGATATCGTAATTTGGATCTTCCGCCTTGTGGTTTAGCCCATCTTTGATGCCAAACACAAGTTTAGGGAATACCGCTGTTTTACGGTTTTTACCCAATCCAGCAATTCGGTTCTTAAGAATAGATTGTTGGATAAGACGTGAAGCCCAGCTTGTTCCTAAACCAAAACCGAAAGTAACGAAAGGCGTTTGGCCGTTCGCAGTATGTAATGTGTTTACTTCGTACTCAAGGGATTGAAAAGCGTCATAACACTCTTTCTCTGTGCGCGCTTTAGCAAACGCTTCAGGTTCTGGGATATCCCACTCGTTAGCAATTTTCAGATGCTTTTCGTAACTGGTCAGTACGTACGGCTCAAGAACCTCATCAATACGGTTGATAGTTGTACCGCCGTATATGTGGCTCGCTACCTGCGCGATAATTTGTGCTGTTACCGCCGTGGCAGTCGAAATTGATTTTGGCGTATCAATTTCTGCGTTACCCATTTTAAAGCCGCTTGTCAGCATGCCTTGAAGATCAATAAGCATGCAGTTAAACATTGGGAAGAAAGGCGCGTAATCCAGATCATGGTAGTGGATGTCACCCTGCTCATGCGCTTGTACGATATCTCGCGGTAAAATGTGAGTCTTTGCGTAATGTTTGGCAACGATACCGGCTAACAGGTCGCGCTGAGTCGGAATCACTTTTCCGTCTTTGTTCGCGTTCTCGTTGATAAGATCAAGGTTACTCTCCTCAATCAAACCCTCGATTTCTTGCGTTAGTGCACTTTGTTTTTCACGGGCTGTGTCACGATCATGACGATACTCGATGTATGAACGCGCTAGGCCTTTGTATGGACCCTGCATTAGCTCATCTTCAACCAAGTTCTGAACTTCAGTGATTTCAACTTCATCGCGATCTTGTAGCTTAAGTTCCACTGCTAACGCGACATTAAGGGCGTAAATAGCGGTTTCTTTACTATTGTGATCCGCTGCTGCTTCCACTGCTGCTTGGATACGGTCGCGAGCAAATTCTGCTCTCGAGCCATCACGCTTGATTACGATTGGATTCACTGATTCTCCTTACCCCTAGCATATTCACAATGTTATCCACAAATACACTATATGGGCGATTTATTATTGAGCTAACACAAGATGTTGTGGCGTATTTAACGGGATGAACCGATCAAAAGTATTGATTTCGATCAATAAAAATAGGCCGTAGATTAAGATCAACGCGATCTTAGTGGCACCGATCTCAGGCTGGAAGAAAACCATGAAAATTGCAAAAATGACGACAATTCCGCTTGATTTTTTTTAACGTCTTATAGGATAAAGGCTGTAATCCATTTTATGAATGTTAGAGTATGACACACACTAAACTTCGCTCTTTTTTGGTCACTTTACTGTTGCCAATTTGCTTTTCCGCGTCTGCTGAAAAAAGTCTCAACCTGTCCACATGGAACATCGAATGGTTAAGTTCTTCTCCGTCAGATAAGTTTCCCCAATCACATCGTGCTCCTGAGGATTACGCTACGCTATCTAATTACTTTGCAGTGATGGGGACTGACGTGCTCGCTTTCCAAGAGGTGAATGACAAGAAAGCGCTGATGAAAGTGATAGGCAATGACTACAAGATTTACTTTTCAGATCGCTCCCAACCAAGCAACCGCCATCATCAATTTGAGGAGATTAACCAATACACTGGGTTTGCAGTACGAAGCGGCATTGAGTTGATCAATCAGCGCGACTTGGTACTCGACACAAGCAGAAGCAGTAAATTACGTTTCGCCACCTATGTAGTGTTAAAACCAATCGGTCGTAAACCTATTCATATGCTGTCTGTACACCTTAAGGCCCGCTGCTCTGGCGCGTTTAAATCCACCCGAGACTGTAAAATACTGAAACAGCAAGGTGTCGAACTCAACAACTGGATGCAACAACGTGAACAAGGCAAGCAAGACTACATTATCCTTGGCGATTTCAACCATAATCTAGGCTATGAAAAGGATTGGTTGTGGAAATCGATTGCCAACAAAACAAGTGCTGTTTTAGCGACTCGCAAAACTAAAGCGGAGTGTAAGGTGAGATCGCGTAACAATCCCAACAAAACACACCGCTTCCGCTCTCTCATCGACCATGTGATTGTTAGCGAACAAATAGACCTTAGTAAACCAAAACAAACGGTTTTCGAAACAAAAGACGTCCTTCACTATACACTGAGTGATCACTGCCCTATCAGCACAACATTACATTGATGGTCGTAGCCGGGGATTCAGTACCACCGAATCCCCGGCGACTAAGCCTTTTCTGACCCGTCCTTCACTACCTAACTGGACTAAACGCGTTTCCAATTTACCATCTTCAATCACTTTAACGTAATCGAGCTGACCAACTTGATACACAGCTTCCTCTGGTACATAAAGCCCTTGCTCACCTTCAAGAGGAATCATAACTTTAGCGTAAGTCCCCGGATACAACACATCCTGACTTTTAAAAGTAAGTTTCACCATGTAACTGCGAGATCCCGCATCGGCTGCTGGCGCGATCTCAACGACTTGTCCTTTGGTTGTACGCTTATATGTAGGAAAGCTGATCGTAGTTTGGCTACCGAGTCCTAGATATGGCATCACCGACTCCGACACATTGACTTCAATTTGAAGTGATTCAGGATTGTATAAGCTAAGAAGCTTTCCGCCCGGCGTCGCAGTATCTCCCTCATTTACCGATTTAAATGTCACGACACCATCAAATGGCGCAGTGATAATGCTGTACCCAAACATCGTCTCTGCCTCACGTACAGCCGCTTGTGCCTGATTAAAATTGGCCTGCGCAGTCTGCAGCTCTTTGGTCGCACTATCAAACTGAGACTGAGGAACAAGCTTTTTGGTCACTAACTCTTTCACCCTAGCGTACTCTTTACGAGCATTGTTTAATTGAGCTTGGGTAGAAGAGAGCGCTTGCTCTGTTTGGGTTACGCGTGCATCAAGATCGCCACTATCGAGTCTAAGCAGCACATCCCCTTTGTTGACACTGTCACCCACATCAACCAACACATCAGCGACATTCGCCGTCAATCGAGCAGAAATATTGGCTTTCTGCTCAGCAACAATCACACCTGGGAATTGACGTTCTAACTCAACGTCCCGCGCTACCAAAGTTATCGTTTCGTACTCTGCGATACTTTCTTGTATCACTTTATGTTCCGTCGGAAGTTTTTCGCTGAACCCATCCGCCATGTAGTAAAAAAGAAGTGCGAGCACGGCAAACAAGCCAGTCCCTAACCATCGATTATTGAGTTTCATAGTTCGTCCTCCTTCACAGGCAATCCATGGCCCGGCTGATTTTGGTATGCAAGGTTATAGACCACGGGTACAACGAGTAAGGTAAAAATAGTCGAAGCAGTAATGCCAAAGATGATCGCCCAAGCTAAGCCATTAAAAATAGGATCAAGGGTTATAACAATATTACCCAGTAAGGTTGTCCCTGCTGTGAGTAAAATTGGTCTCATCCGCACGGCACCTGATTGGATTAGCGCATCCTGTAGATTATGGCCAGCGTTTAGTGACTGTTGAATAAACTCAATTAATACTAGCGAGTTGCGCACGACAATACCCGCTAGGGCAATCATGCCAATCATCGCTGTCGCAGTGAACAAAGCGGGATTAGGGTAATGATTAATGTCATTGCTTATTACATTTAGAAGCCAGAAGCCGGGCATTATGCCGATAACGGTCAACGGTATCGCCAGCATGATGATCCCCGATACAGCAGGTAACCCAGTTTGAATCAGCATTACGGTAAATACACCCAATAATGCTGCGCCATAAGCAATACCGAGATCGCGGAATACATCAACGGTAATTTTCCACTCACCTTCACCGCTCCAAACTACATCAATGCCCTCTGCGACTTGCCAAGCATCACCGCCGCCATTGTTTAAATAAGTTCTGCTTTCCCAGGATTTTGTTTCACTACCGTTTGTATCTTTGTCTGCAAGAACATCGGCAATTATTTCCCCAGGAACACGACCAACAGACTCCGCATAAACATAAACAACAGGTTTTAGATTTTTGTGGTAAATCGGTTTATCGACCGCTCGTTTAACGAAAGCCCCCACTTCACTAAGTTGAACCAAAGGCTGAGGGGCGTCGACTAACGATCCATTTTGTACTTGCTTGACCACACCACCTTGACCACGAACATACAACTGTAACAATGCGTCTAACTGATCTCGCTGTTTAACTGGTAGCCGTATTTCTATCGGTAGAGGCTCTATTTCTCTCTGTGTCTCTAGATATCCTATTACAATGCCATCATTTGCTGCTTGAAGCGTCGTATTGATATCACGTACTGAAACACCGGAAAGCGCTGCTTTCTCTTGGTCAACCACAAACTGCCAGATCTCCTGTTGCCCCGGTGTACTAGTATCAACCTCTGTGACAAAAGGCTCTCGGCTTAGTCTATTGGCAACAATGTGGGCTTGTTCTTGTACTGCGTCATAACTCATTGTAGGAGTCCCATACACCTCAGCTGTGATGGTTGCAATAACTGGTGGCCCCGGTGGCACCTCAACAATTTGAACATCGGCACCATAGCGCTCGGCAATCTCTTCGAGATCACCCCGTAAGCGGGTTACGATTTCATGGGATTGCATCTGACGTTTGGATTTATCAGCCAAAACAACCCTAAGCTCTCCTTGGTGAGGATCATTGCGCATAAAGTAGTGGCGCACCATGCCATTGAAATCCATCGGTGACGCAATGCCCGAGAAACCAGAAATCGACACCACTTCAGGCACATCAATTAAATAATCGCTAAAGCGTCTTAGGGCATTTGAAGTGTCTACGAAACTACTGGTTTCAGGCATGTTTACGACTATCTGAAACTCACTTTTGTTATCGTAAGGTAAGAGTTTTAACGGAACCAACCTAAGAGCTGGAAGCAGTGCGGCCAAAACAAAAAGTAACGCGACTACGCCAAGAAATGCCCAAGCTTTGGTACGACTGCGTAAAAGCGGTAATAGCAGTTTTCGATACAGCTTGTACAACACTGTTGATTCAATCTCATAGTCCCCTCGATCTTTCGCAGCGACTAAAATTTTCTGTGCGAGCCAAGGGGTAATCAAAAACGCGACGAGTGTACTGAAAATCACACTTACAGGTACGTTAAATGCGAGTGGCCCCATGTACGGCCCCATCATACCTGTGATGAAAAACATAGGTAAAAAGACGATAACGATAGCGACCGTGGACATCAACAGGGCACTGCGAATCTCTGCCATTGCATACACTATTGCTTTCGTGCGACTCAGATCTTTTCGTTTTAGATAGCGTTCAATGTTATCTATGCTGGCGATAGGGTCATCAACAATCAAACCCAAGGCGAGGATAAGAGCAAACAGTGTCACGCGGTTAATTGAATAGCCAAACAGTAAATCCATACCTAGTGCTGCGCCATAGCTTATTGGTATAGCGATCGCCACGACTAGAGCACTGCGCCAGTTTAGAAACAAGCCGACAAAAACGACGACTGTTAATATTGATATACCAAGGCTGGAAATAAGGTTGGAGACTTTGTCATCAGCCGTTTGACCATAATTACGTATGATCTCTATTTCTACGGATTGTGGAAACTGCGTTTGTTTGAGGAGCATGAGTTTTTGCAGAACATCATTAGCGACATCTACAGCATTGGATCCCTTTTGCTTAGCAACAGAGATAAACACAGCCTGATGTTCTTCACCCGTGGCTGCTTGTCGAATCCAAGTATCGTTAACCGCTTCACTTGGCTCATCTGTGACATTAGCAACGTCTTGCAAGTAAACGGGCTTACCATTAACCACACTTACCACCAGATTTTTTACCTGGCTAACGTCCGAAAGTAAGTTACCAGATTCAACGCGAAAATGGTTACCTCCAAACTGGATATCACCAGCGCTTTGCTTTGTGTGTGACAAGGTGATTGCATGTCTTAAATCATCGATCGACACTTTAAAATTAGCCATCGCCACTGAGTCAAGCTGGATATTTACTACTCTTGATTCGCCGCCAATCACTTCGACGGAGTTAGTATCATTTAACGCTTTAATGCCAAGAGTTGCCTGGTCTGCGATTCGTTTTAATTGGTGACGATCAACCTGCTTACTGTCTGTGCTATATAAAGCAGCGACCACAATTGGAACATCGTCAATCTCAATAGGCTTAACTAACCAGTTTTCTACAGCTGGGGGTATCTTGTCTTGATTAGAATAAAGCTTGTTATACAGTTTTACTAAAGCGTCTTCACGCGGCTCACCAACATAAAAACGGACGATAACTTGTGCTGCGCCTTCCATAGACGATGAGTAGACATATTCCACGCCATCGATTTGACTAAGGAGCTTCTCTAGTGGTTCTGTGACCTGCTTTTCCACTTGCGAGGCTCGTAAACCAGGGGCAGACACTAAAACGTCTGCCATTGGCACAACAATTTGTGGATCTTCTTCTTTGGGTGTCAACCACAACGCAGCGGCCCCAACGGCAACCATTAGGATGATCAGAATAGGAGGGAAGTAACTTGACATCACTCGCTGGATAAAACTTCCCTGTTGTTGATGTAACTCCATGTTACCTCCATACAAATGGAAAAATGTGTTTAACCGATTTTCTCTGCAGCTGTGAAGTTTTGTCTGCTTTTGAAAAGAGAAACTGTGCCATAAGCGAACCAACTAACATGGCGACAAAGAACAGCACAATACTAATATTGCCCAGAGCTAAACTCGTCACAGCCGGGCCTGGGCAGATCCCAGCTATTCCCCACCCCAAACCAAACAACGCAGAGCCTGACACAAGTTTACTGTCCACTTTTGTTTGTTCTGGTATGCACATCTCATTTCCTGACAGAGCTCGCTTCCTTGGCTTAATCACAAATTTATAGAAAGGAACAAAAACAGCTAATGCACCTCCCATTACAAACGCTAGGCTTGCATCCCAATCTCCTGCAATATCGAGAAAACCAATCACTTTTTCTGGCTCTATCATTCCTGACACTGCCATTCCCAAACCAAACAAAATTCCAGAAACCAGTGAAGAAAAACGAAAAATAAAACTATTCACTTCTATCTACCCATTTACGACCCGATAAAGTGTAGACGCACATAAACGGTAAGTGCGGCGACAAACATAAATACACAAGTAGCGATAATCGAACGTTTTGATAAACGCCCGATGCCGCAAATTCCGTGGCCACTCGTACAACCATTACCTAAACGCGTACCAAAACCGACAAGTGTTCCCGCGATAATTAAGAGAGGAAGAGACGTACTAGAAACGTCTGGAACATCAACACCTAGAAACAAAATGCTGAGCACACCGCCTGAAACCATGCCAATAACAAAAAGCAAGCGCCACGAGTAGTCACTTTTTTGGGGAGAAAGTAGACCGTTAAGGATTCCACTAATGCCCGCTATTTTTCCATTCATTAGCAACAACATCGACGCGGAAACCCCTAATAGAACTCCGCCCCACAACGAATCCCAAGGAATGCTTGATAACATTTTATCCTCCTACTAATTACTTTTTACGCCGCAAAACACGGTATGTAAGCTCTGAATCAGCGCTTCAACTCTTGGGTCTGACAATGAGTAAAATACTTGCTGAGATTCTTTTCTTGCACGAATTAGATCGTGCTTTCGTAACACGGTTAAATGTTGGGAAAAAGCCGATTGGCTCAGATTGGAACCTGCTTGCAATGCCCCAACCCCAACTTCACCTTGAGTCAACTGGCAAAGCACCATAAGGCGATCTGGATGCGCCATAATTTTTAAAAGGTCTGCAGCTTCTGTCGCATTGCTCTGCATTTCTACTAGATCCATAACGTCTCAACACCAAATCAATAAACCCTAATTTAGATGTTACTAAACAAGTTACTTTAGTCAACACTAATTTAGAAAACTTGAAATTAGATAAATTAACATTAGACTTTTCTAAATTAGCTAATTATAGTTTTATCAGATTGATGGATAAGCGACAAGGAATTAGATATGTCTTTGGAAAATGCAGTCCGTGTCTTCGCGGGAGTTATGGTTTTACTCTCTGTAGTATTAACACTCTTCGTGCATACTGGGTTCGTTTGGTTCACAGTGTTCATTGGCGTTAACCTGATCCAAAGTGCATTTACTGGCTTCTGCCCTGCTGCGCTTTTCTTTAAAAAGTTAGGCTTTAAATAATTGGAGTTTTCAATGACTAAAATCGTTATCGTTGGTGGTGTTGCTGGTGGAGCATCTGCTGCCGCTCGTGCTCGACGTCTAAGTGAAGACGCTCAAATAATCATGTTTGAGCGTGGAGAGTTTGTTTCATTCGCAAACTGCGGATTGCCTTATCATATAGGCGGAGACATCCAAGACCGCAGTAAGTTGCTACTCCAAACTCCAGAAAGTTTCTTAGCGCGATTTAACGTCGACGTTCGAGTAATGAATGAAGTTGTTTCAATTAACAGACAAAGCAAAACGGTGACGGTAAAAAATTTGCTAGATGGAAGTGAATACCATGAGTCATACGACTTCCTCTTGCTAAGCCCAGGGGCCGCTCCAGTTGTCCCTCCTATTTCTGGAATCGATAATCCATTAACCCATTCATTGCGTAACATTCCTGATATGGATCGAATCATAAACACGATTCACATGAATAAACCGAAACATGCAACGGTTGTTGGTGGCGGATTCATCGGCCTGGAGATGATGGAAGCCTTCCACCAGTTGGGAATTAAAACCACACTGATTGAGATGGCAGATCAAGTCATGACGCCAGTAGACAGAGAAATGGCAGGGTTTGCTCACGCCGAAATTCGACAAAAAGGCGTTGATCTCCAGCTTGGTGTTGCCCTAGAGTCAATCGAGTACATAGCCAATGATCACATTGCGAGTTGCGAGTCTGGCGAAAGCGACCAAGATCAACACTTACAAGGTTCGCTGAAGCTTACGTTGAACAATGGCGATACACTTGATACAGAAGTTCTAGTCATGGCCATTGGTGTTCGCCCAGAAACCAAACTCGCGCAGCAAGCCGGCCTTCAGATTGGTGAGTTAGGTGGTATCTACACCAATGAAATGATGCAGACCAGCGATCCTAGCATCTACGCGGTCGGAGACGCCGTTGAAGACAAAGACTTTATTACAAGCGCTCAAACGCTGGTACCGTTAGCAGGCCCTGCCAATCGTCAAGGTCGTATGGCTGCTGATAACATGCTAGGACGCAATGAAACCTATCAAGGTACACAAGGCACTGCCATATGTAAGATTTTTGACCTAGCTGTCGCTTCGACTGGTAAAAATGAAAAGCAACTTAAGCGCGATGGCACCAATTACGAAAAGGTCTACGTTCATACGGCAAGTCATGCAAGCTACTACCCTGGTGCAGAAATTGTTTCATTTAAAATGCTGTTTGACCCAACAACAGGCAAGATCTTCGGTGCGCAAGCGGTCGGTAAAGATGGTGTCGATAAACGCATTGATGTGATGGCAGTTGCCCAAAGAGCGGGCATGACAGTCGAGCAGCTTCAACACTTAGAACTCACTTACGCGCCGCCATATGGCAGTGCCAAAGATGTCATCAACCAAGCAGCCTTTGTTGCAAGCAACATCATGAAAGGCGATGCCACTCCAATCCATTTCGATCAAATTGATCAAATAGGCGATCATCAGCTGTTATTGGATGTTCGTAATCCGGGTGAATTACAGGCTGTTGGTTATCTTGATGGCGCGATAAACATACCTGTCGACCAGCTCCGTCAGCGCATGAACGAACTACCCAAAGACAAAGAGATCATTATCTACTGTCAAGTTGGCCTGCGTGGCAACGTTGCCTATCGACAACTTGTGAACAATGGTTTTAAAGCACGTAATCTGATCGGTGGCTATCGTACGTATAAGTTCGCAAACGCATAAAACATTCCTACAAAACACTGCGCTACTTCTTGGGGTCCATTGTGCCCCATTTTTTGGCATTAAATTGATCTATGTCATTTTTCCTTACCAAAAGTATGGCTATGTTAAAAATACAACCAAGCGTTAACAAGGAAGAAACAAATGGAGCTAAAAAAAGACTCTCGCTGCTACACCGATGTATGCATTAATGGGAAATGGTTTCATCACGATCATTGCACCTCTACAGCTTACATGTTGAAAGGTGGCGCTGAATGCAGCCTTGAATTGTCACGTACTCCTGAAACAGAAAGTGAACTGATTCAGCTAATCACCGATCAATTTTAGGATTACGGGCCCGACTATTTACCTCCCTTTTTATAAACACCTGTAATCAAATTGTTATAAAAAACCAATCTCAATTTCACATCTCCTCCATAGAATTCGCTCAACTATTCATGGAGGATTTATTTTGTTCAACCCATCACAACTCGCGCTACCAATTTCTATTTCACTTGCTGCACTTGTCGGTTGTAGTTCGTCAACCAACACCATCGATGTCGCGACATGTTTATCGCCAGCTTCATTGCCAGAAGAACAAAGCTCAATTTCTGGTCTTACTTTACTCGGTAGCTTTGTGTCAGACAGCCCATTCGACAGCTCTGCTGCGGAAATCGTTCATTACGATGTATGTCGTGACCAATTGTTCGTTGTAAACGCACAAAACCAAAGTATCGATGTACTTAGCCTCGATAAAGATAATAGACCTGCGCATAAAGCCACACTTAACCTAGATAAAGCTAAGCAAAATGCGCAGATAGAGATAGGTGCTGCTAACAGCGTAGCTACATACAATGGTCTCGTGGCCGTTGCTATAGAAAATAAGAATAAACAGCTTGATGGTATTGTCGCAATTTACCAATCAGACAATCTCAGCCTACTCGCTACTTATCCGACTGGCGCACTGCCTGATATGGTGTCTTTCTCGCCAGATGGTCGCTACATCGCTACAGCAAATGAAGGTGAACCAAACAGTGACTACTCAAACGATCCGGAAGGATCCGTCACCCTTATCGACTTAGCTCCTGGCGTCAAACAAGCAAAAGTGTCTCAAATCAGCTTTAAAGAATTTAACGTTGGTAATACGCGAAACAACGAACTTTCAGAGCAAGTGAGAATTTCGGCACCTAATGCAACCGTCGCCCAAGACCTTGAGCCCGAATACCTTGCCTTCGACGAAAATGGCAAGCTATTTGTCGCCCTGCAAGAAAACAATGCATTGGCTAAAATTGATATCGCCAGTCAGCGCGTCGATGCCATCTTGCCACTAGGCTATAAGCGCTGGGGTAACGCTCAGCTTGACGCCTCAAACAAAGATAACCTAATCGGAAACTTTACCAGCTACGATATGTTGGTAGGCTTATACATGCCAGATTCAATTGATACTTACCAAGTCGATGGCGAGACATTCATCGTATCTGCAAACGAAGGCGATGGTCGCGAATACGGCTTTAAGACGACTCAAGCACAATGCGATAAGAGAGGATTTGATTGGGATGAAGATGACTATTCAGCAACGGACAAATACGACTCCAAGCAAGGCTTCTGCATTGCATACAGTGATGAGTTGAGAGGTAAGAAACTCGATGTGCCACGCGCACACCCTCTACACGACGCTTTAGAAGACAAGAAGAAGCTAGGACGACTAAAAGTCATCGCCCCAAATGAAGACTTACAGTCAAACTCAAGCATTGAATCTTTCGGTTCGCGCTCTTTTTCCATTTGGAATGCTAACGGTGAACAAGTCTTTGACAGCGGAGACCAGTTTGCTCAAATCGTATACGGGCAGCATCCCCTTTATCTCAACAGCAGTAACGACAGTAACCAGAGCGCAGATGACCGAAGCGACGATAAAGGAGTCGAGCCTGAAGCAATTGAAGTCGCGACCATCAATGGACGTCAGTACGCCTTTATTGGCTTAGAGCGACAAGGCGGAGTGATGATCTACGATATCTCCAACCCAACCGATGCTATGTTCCTACACTACAGCAATAATCGCGACTTTACTCAGCCTGTATGTACTCAAATCGAGGACGGAGAATGTGCGAATGGCCGTTACAATCCAAAAGCTGGAGATCTCGGCCCGGAGTCCATCCACTACTTTACTCGCAACGGTCAGCATCTACTTGCGGTAGGTAATGAGGTCAGTGGGACAACAACACTTTATCGAATAGATTTGTAATTCTAATGCCCAGCAATCAAGAGTGTCATTGGAACACTTTTGATTGCTATCTTCCTCCTAAGCACCTGTAATACCTATAAAACATGCTATTCCTTTGGTCCAATTCTGCTTGTGTAATCACCAATTGTTAAATTTATAAAAATTCTTATAGCACATATTTATAAATCTGATATATTGCCCAACTCACCTTAATGATAATTATTATCATTAGCATTATTTCACAATGGAGTAACAGGCAATGGCGTTTACCAGTCAAGCACATATGGCGAGAATCGATCACATGTATCAAGAACACCATAGCTGGCTTTCGGTATTTATTAAACGTCGCCTTGGTTGCCCTGATGCAACAGCGGACTTAGTTCAAGATACTTATCTCAGATTACTCACTAAAGGTAAGTTACCAGAGTACAAAGATTCACGTAGATACCTAACCCACATCGCAAAAGGGCTAGTGATTGATTTGTACCGCCGACGCCGCGTCGAAGCAGCCTATTTAGAGTTAATCGAACAGGATCCAATTCAAGTGACAGGGTCACCAGAGGAGCACACCCTCATCGTCGAGGCGCTGGTTGAAATTGATACCCTACTGCAAAAATTACCCGTTAAAGCACGCCAAGCACTTTTGATGAGACAGTTGGAAGGTAAGAGCTACAAAGAGATTGCTGCGGAGCTTGGCGTATCAGTATCATCCGTTGAGAAATACGTCGCTAAGGCACTTCAAGGCTGTATGCTCGCTGTGTTGGAGGAGAATTAGTCCATGGATCCTCTCTCTCGCGATGCGATCGAACAGGCGTCAATTTGGATGGCGCGGCTATGGGCTGATGATGTAACTCAGCAAGATCGAGACGCTTTTCATTGCTGGAAAGGGGCAAATCCTGAAAACGCCCAAGCGTGGGAAAAGCTTGAGATGATTCAGCAAAAGTTTGCCAGAGTTCCACAAAGTAATATTAGCCGGCGTGTATTGTCCCCCAATCAGCAAGGTATTCGCCGTAGGCAACTACTGATGCTAGGAGGCGTTACCTTTGCTTCACTTGGCCTTGGTTTATCGAGTTATCGCCCAACTCCAGATGGCCAAAGCTACGCTACGTCTGTTGGTCAAATGAAGGCATTAACACTGACTGACGGGACGGAAATCACGATGAATACTAACTCAAAAGTATTCATTAACTTTAAACATGAACAGCGTGAACTTTACTTAGCTCAAGGTGAGATCCTTATCTCCAACTCCCAACACAGAACACCGCTTAATGTGACGACATCGCAAGGTCGTGTTAGGCCTATCGGCACACGTTTTTCCGTTCGTGAATTGGAATCTTCAACCCAAGTCTGCGTTTATGAAGGTGAAGTTGAACTCCAACCTTTACTTGGCTTGGGATCTCCACACCTTTTCGCTGGTCAATATACTCACTTTGACCGCAGATCTGTCGCCAATATCAAGGACAATACTAGCCAAGACGCACTGTGGTTAGAGCAAAAGATCGAAGCGCAAGGCACACCGCTCACTTTATTTATTAAAGAGTTATCAAGGTACCGTAAAGGCGTACTCAATATTGACCCTGAGTTAAAAGATCTGCGTTTAACCGGGGTCTTTTCTACGCAAGATGTCGACCGTACGCTATATAACATCAGTCAAATATTGCCAATCGAATTGCATTACCGAACCCCATTATGGGTCACTGTCAAAGCGAAAACTTAAATCCTTTTACGGACTTCACCTTCTCGTTCGGTGTAGTAGTCAGTGAGAATTGATACCGAAAAGGAAAAAACGGTGAAGTATAATCATCGACGTCAGTGGCTAACTCTACTTATCAAAGCCAACTTAGGGATATCTGCAGCATTGCTTCCCTACTCTGCCCATGCAACAGGCAGCCAACAATACAGCATCCCACCAGGTACACTCGATAGTGTCCTTAATCAATTCGCTCTAGAATCTGGGGTTGAGTATTATCTCGACTCCTCACTTTCTTCTGAACTCTATAGCCAAGGCTTACAAGGAGAATACAAACCTACTCAGGCGTTTAGTCAACTTTTGAATAACACAGGCTTGGTCGCCGAAAAACAAGCTGATGGGGTCTACTTTTTGTCGCCCATTGGCGATGGCTTAACATTAGATGCCATTCAGGTAACCACCAGCTTTGAAAATGGTTACTTACGCGATGTTAATGGTACCCAAGACGTTTACGATCAAGACACTGCAACTGCTTATATCGGTAAACAGGATATAGAGCGATTCAAAGGAACCAACGCCGCAGACCTGTTCACCGGTGTTGCAAATGTACACAGTGGTGAGTCACGCAATGGCGGCGGCAGTATCGACCCGAACATCCGCGGCGTTCAAGGGTTTGGCAGAGTCCCCGTTGTGATTGATGGTACAGAGCAAGGAATTACGGTTTACAACGGTTATCGTGGCGCATCGAACAGAAATTATATCGATCCAAACTTAATCGGGAGCATGAAAGTCTATAAAGGTGCTCAGCTTAGCTCCGACATTAACACATCAATTGGTGGCGCAGTTCAAGTCACCACCTTGCAGCCACAAGATATCGTGGAAGAAGGCGAATCCTTTGGCATCGAACTTGTCGCAGAAAGTAGCAGTAATTCAGTTGAGCCAAACAAAGCACGTCTGCACACAGGAAAGCGTTGGCAGGATGTTCCGATCTACTCGGCAATTGGCGGCGTTCCTCTTTATGATGACCCAGAAGTACGCTTTCATACACGGGATGATAAGAGCGATAATCCCTTTGGCGGAGAAGATATCGCCTACCGCCTAGCTCTTGCCGGTATAAAACCGAGATTTGAATGGGTAGCCGCCTACGCCTATCGAGATCGAGGTAACTATTACTCGGGTACTCGCAAGTCAGATTTCTACAATCAAGCTTATGAAGATGGCAACGGCAATCTCGTCGATGGTCGAAACCCTATGCTAGAGCCAGAACATATGGCAAGAGTCCACTATCCTGGCCACGAGGTACCAAATACATCGTCTGAAATGGAATCCATTTTGTTCAAGAGTACTTTCAGTTTTGATGACTACAACAAGCTTCAGTTCAGCGCGCGTTACACGGATAGTACTCACGGTGAAATACTCGCTAGTCGCTCAGACTATCGTAATAGTGACGGCTTAGCCCAGTGGCCCTTGGGGACAAACAGAATCCAAGCTTATAGCCTTAAATTTCGTACTAATCCAACCAATCCGTATCTAGATCTAAGCACTAACCTTTGGCTGACTAAGTCGGAAGGAAAAAGCAATACGGGTTATGGATTTCCAAACTTTACCTGGTCTGGTAGCGAGACTCCTGATGTCATAATTAACACTGCAACCATTGAGCGTGAAGAGCAGCGCTATGGATTCGACTTTAATAATAAAATGCTATTGAGTGAATCGATCGACCTATCGCTTTCGGGCAGTTTTCAACGCCATGAACTTACGCCGAAAAAAGACCTCGACTACATGATTGATTACTATGGTGGCGCTGTGCGAACTGGTCAGCGAGACGAGTATAATGGGGCAGCGAAAATTGAGTGGCGCGCGACTGATTCTTTGATCTTCGATGCAGGTATCCGTTTCATCTCCTATACCGCTGAAGATTACTATATCGAAAACCGTCTTGATGCAGGCGACTTTGCAAGCCTAAAAGAAGTCAGAACAGCAGGCTATGAAATTAGCTACCAGACGCGCGAAAACTACGCACCAGAAGAAATAGCGCAGAATATCGCTAACGCAGAACATGACGTCCGCGTGAGTTTTACGCCAAACAACCTCAATAAAGAAATCCTTCGCCTACAAAATTTGATTGCCCAGTTCCCTGAGCAAGCCGCACAACATCAAATAGAACTTGCTGAAAGACAAAATGAGCTTTCCAACTTTGATCAAGTTCTTGCTGACAAGATAACCCAAGCAACCACTGAGGCGAGCAACAACACGAGCTTTATTCTCGATCACACTTCTCAATGGTTAGCCGATCAAAACAACGAACTTTCTGTCGCAGAAAATGCCTGTTACAACGCAATGAAACAAGAAAACTATATCGAAGGCAGTTGTAAAGCCAATAGCTACCTAGACGATGACGCTTACAATACAGACTACAAAACTAGCGGAAACGGCTGGATGCCTTCATTAACAGCGACCTGGATGATTGATGACGACCGCCGTGTCTACGCGCGGTATACAGAAACTTTACGCTTTCCTAGCCTATTTGAGAGTACAAGTGGCTTTAGTGGCGTTCCCACAGCCAGTGCTCCTTTAGAAGCCGAGCGCGCAAAACTGTTCGAGACGGCATACATTCACTACTTTGAAAACGCCAGTACCAGAGTGACCTACTTTGACCAAACCATAGATAACGTGATGGATCGCCAGCGAGATGCTGTCGCCTTTACCAACTTAGATAGTCAACGCACGAGCGGTATTGAGTTAAACGGGCGCTTTGATAACAGTGACTACTTTGCAGACGGCTCCTTTGCTTATAACTTCCGAAACGAGGTATGCGACAGCCACTCAGGCGCTGTTGGTTACGTGCAGGACATTCGAGCGGGCGATACACCTTCTTATCAGCGCTGTTCTCGCGGGGGATTTAGTAAGTCAAGCTACCTCGCGGCACACGCTGCTCCTGAGTATTCGGCAAGCATGTTAATTGGAGCTCGCTTTTTTGAACGAGATCTAGAAACGGGCATTCGAACCAACTACGTATCAGGCAGCCATAAAGACGAAGTCATTAAACGTACAGATGTGACCACTTACGATGCGTACGTCAAATATGCTTTTACCCCTTCGATAACAGGTGAGCTAATCGGAAGAAACCTAAGCGACGTATACTATCTTGAAGCGGGCTCGGTCTCTGGTATGCCTGCACCTGGCCGTACAATTACCATCAAACTTAACGGTCGATTCTAAATAAAAACGTCTCATTTGAGGCGTTTTTTATTCTTCATATTACGGAAATGCCTGTCTCGCTCGGTAAAAGAGTTGAAACCCAAGAAGCCCACTCTACTGAATCGTCAAAACCTACACAGTAGACTCAGAATAACTAGGAACAACTCAATGAAGTCAACATTTAAATGGACCTTACTCGCGCTCTCTATCCCGGCACTAATTGCATGTGGTGGAGGTGGTGGTAGCTCTGACTCATCTGATAAAACACCATCGGTCAAGACCAGCAGCAATGCAATCATCGCAGCTCGTAGCAACGCTAAAGTTGGGGACCGCGTCCGCCTAGATGGTTCGCACAGTAAAGGCCATGCTGGCACAATGTTGAGTTATGCTTGGTCGATAACAACTAAACCAGATGGAAGCGCAGCAGAGCTTAATAATGTAACGTCGGTCGCTCCCTACTTTACACCAGACGTGACGGGTAACTATACCATCGAGCTCACCACAACAGCTGGAGAACTCAACCAGAGCACTTCTTACAACATTCATGTCAGTGACGAAGCTAACAATGTACCACCCGTAGTTATGGTAGACGTACCTAATAAAATGGCGTTAGGTCAAAGCATCACTCTTGATTCCAATGCTTATGATGCCGATGGCGATATTCTAACTTACCAATGGGCACTCACCTCGATGCCTGACAATGCGACATTAAAGCTGACTGGTGGCGCAAATTCTAGTGCCGAGTTTCAAACCGACACATCAGGCGAATATACGTTGCGCTTAACGGTAAATGACGGCTACGAAACGATTGAAAAAGACATCACATTTGAATACACAGCGGATAATGTCTCTCCCGTAGCAAATGCTGGTGGCTCTCAAAGCTTTGAACTTGGCGCGCAAGCTCAATTAGACGGCTCAGGCAGCTTCGATGGCAACAATGACGCGCTAACCTACAACTGGGAGTTTATCTCTAAGCCTGAAAATAGTAATGCTCAGCTTAGTAGCACCAACCAAGCTCAACCAAACTTTACCCCAGATATCATTGGTGATTATGTCGTGGCATTAACGGTTTCTGATGGTGAATTTAGCAGCAACCTTGATTACGTAAGAATAACTGCAACAGATGTAGGCTCGAGCGATCTGTTATTTGTGATGGGCGACCAAGAGCCCCAAAGCATAGGCTTCATTGTTCATCAGCTTACCGTGGATAAAACTGTCGAAGGAGATGCACCAGAATACATTCTACTCGGCGAATTTACTGTCGAAGCAAAAGGCAAAGACTTCCCGATAGAAGACTTCTACGTAGTAGATACTAAAGGCGTAACTGAAGGCAAAGTCACAGGACTTGAAAAAGGAGAAACCGTCTACGCTGGAGATAAAGTCCGCGCCAAAATGTGGGCTAAGCCGACAGCGGGCCAAGAGTCAAAGATGTCATACTCAATCACGTTCAATTTGAATGAAATGCGTTACGTAAGTATTGGTTATGTCTTCACTTCCAATTAAAGCTTACTCGTTGAAAAGCGCGGATATCCGCGCTTTTTTTTGTTTTCTGTTACGGGTTTAACCAACTCATTCGGTGTAGGAGGAAAGTAAATTTCTCTCCTCACTATCGGTTGGAGTGACATTGGTAATGGATTCTAATATGAACAAAACAACTCAGGTGGCTTACTTACTCTCGGCAGGGCTATTTATAGCTGGTTGCAATGGCAGCTCCGGAAGCGCAGACAAATCGACCACGAACCTAGCAGCCAATCAAGCCCCCATCGCGATTGCAGGCATTAATCAGCAAGTAAAACAAGGAGACCGAGTTCAACTCGATGGCACTTCCAGTGTCGATTACGATAAAGACCTTATTACCTACCAGTGGCGATTCGTGTCTACCCCACACCAGAGCTCGACAGCGCTCGATGATAATAAAGCGGTTAGCCCAAGCTTTGTCGCAGACGAAATCGGAACTTACTTGTTGGAGCTTACCGTCAATGATGGAAAAACTACCAGCCGACCAAATCAAGTTAAGATTGTTGCAGTCACCAGAGAAGACAACTCTCCACCTACAATCAATCTAACACCCGGCCATAGCGAAAATTTAGCCAACTCCCACATGCTCAATTCATGGGCTAAAGACGCTGACGGCGACCAGCTCTATTTCAAATGGGAAATCATCAACCAACCAGAAGGGAGCCTACCCACCATCGATAACCCCAACGATAGTCTGCCAAGAATTTCTACTGATACGATCGGCGATTATGAGGTAAAAGTGACTGTAACCGATGGGTACGAGAGCGTCAGTGGCACGACAACAGTCTCGTTCTACTATCAGAACTTACCTCCGATTGCTCAAGTTGGCCCTGCAATGCTCGCAATCGAAGGAATGACTATACCGTTAGATGCAAGCTTAAGTCGTGACCCGAACTCGGATCCAATCACTTATAAATGGAGTTTTACGGTTAAACCCGATGGCTCAAATGCCGTTATCGATGATCCTTCAGCCCCTGTCACCAGCTACGTCGCAGATGTGAGTGGTGAGTTTGCTGTAACCGTTGAGGTCAGTGACGGCGAATTTAGCGATTTTCCCTACCGAGCCACTTACGTCAGAGTAGCCCCACTTGATGGGCCGCACGCTAAAGTATTTGTTGATCAAACCAATATGCCGCTTCTGTTGCCATTTAAACAGAACCAGACGATTGATAAGTCCGAAGATAGTGGCGCTCTTCCTGAATATTATGAGTTGGGTAGTTACACATTTGAAGCTGTCGGTAGAGATATTACTATTACTGCCACTTCCATTGGTGACGACAATAATATCGTACTACCCGTGATAAAAACCGACTTCGCTACGATTCGCCAAAACGATGTCTATGTTATTGCCGCAGGTACCAAAGAAACACTGCGGCTACTCGCCCCTCCTACTAGTGGTGAGCAAGCCCGCCCTTCGTTTGCTCTTGCTTGGAGCTTAAGTGGTCCCAACGATTTCACAATGATTGAACGTGTCACCTCAAATTACCACTTTATCAGCCGGTAGCATTGAAATCCTTTCAAAACGCTCAACTCAGTTGAGCGTTTTTTTATTTTTGTTACGGGTTTTCAACCCACCTTCGGTATACCTAATGAAACCAAGCGAGCTGTCTGTCGCGCGCACCGGATCGCTTGCTAGGTTTCTTTTATTTAGTTAAATACCAAATCAAAAGGAATAAAAAATGAAACCGATTCAACTTTCATGGATTGCCGCAGCGTTTCTAGGCCTTAGCTCAGTTGCACACGCGGGCTTTGACGGTGCAATTAGCGACGACTCTTTACGCACAGTTGGTGAATCACAAATTTGGGTACCGTTTTTCCATTCAAAAGGAAAAGCAGGTATTGGCTCAGCAGCAGACAAAACTGTCGACTTTGAAGGCCTAGCAGGTAATGTCTTTAGTAGCGATTACCGAAATGAGGGCGTACATACATCTGGCAGTAAACATTTTGGCTCTTCACACTACAACTTTGTCCAAGTAGCTAACCAAGATATTTGGTTTGGAGAATGGTACCAAGGCAAACAAGACCAAGACTTCAACAACCGCACTGTTTACTACATCGGTAACGATGCGGGTACCACTGTTCCGACCAGCGGCACTGCTTCATACAACATTACAGGCATCAACAAGTTTAGTGGTTCGAACAAACTTACAGGTACGATCAACGCTGATTTTGGTGCGCAAACATTGACTGGCAATATGTCTAATGCAGCGCTAACCGTTAAAGTAAACAGCAACATTGATGCGGCAACTGCTTCATTTGCTGGTACTGCAGAAGCGACTCAAGCTGGAGTCACAACCCAGGGTGCTTCACAAGGCCATTTCTTCGGTGCTAATGCAGCATCACTAGCGGGCATCGCAACGTTTACTGAAAACAGCGACCTAGATACAGCCTTCGGTGGCGAAAAGAAATAACTTTTGAGTCCTTGTTAAGAAGCAGCGTCGGCTGCTTCTTTTTTCTTGTTTGGAACCTTTGATGAGCCGCCAATACATAGCTTCGTTAATTATTGTATGCTTCGCACCATTCTCGCCAACGCTTCACGCTAATACTCAGGATACACGTTTAAGAATCGAACAACAGGATGCCTTAACCGCGCAGCAGAAAGAAAACAAAATATTAGAAGAAGAGCGCGAAAGAGAGCAACTCAGCACTCAATCAATCACGCCTATCAACATCGATCTCACTAACCCAAATCAAGTCGCTCAAGCGCTCTACCTATCGGTAAAGAATCATCAATGGACCAACGTAGAACAGCTGCTTATTCTGTATCGGCAGTTCAAACAAGCTGACCCTTTACTATTGCACTATGCTCAGGGAGGCCTTTACCGTGTACAAGGAGAGTTGCTTAAATCTGAACAAGAATACCTAGCCTTACTCGCCAGCCATAACGACTTTCTGCCTGCAAAACTCGAACTCGCGCGAGTCTTATTCGAGAACAACAAAAATAATCAAGCGCAAAAACTGTTCGATGAAATCGCTCTCTCATTACCACAAGACAATCCCAGATCTGAAGGTGTGCGTAAAACCATTGATGCCTTCTCTTTGGCATTGCAATCTAGAGATGACTGGACAGGCTCATTTAGCTTAGGCCCTTCTTTTAACGATAACCTAAACAGCTCATCTGAAAGCTATACCTGCCTTTTACGTGACAACATTGGTCAATGCATTATAGACAGAGTGACCCCCGATAAAGAAAGTGCTTATGGGCATGATTATGAGGCGAGTCTAAATAAACGTTATTCTTTGTCCGGACACCATGGTGTGTTAGTGCAAGGGCAAACCTACGGCAGCCAATACCGCCACAACGAAGACTATAACGAGAACACTTCTCGCATTTCTATCGGGTACAGCTTTCACAGCCAAGCTCACCGAGTCTCATTGTCACCTCAATTTGAATACAATGGATTTGCTGGAAAAACACTCTACCTAGGTTCAGCGATTAAATTAGATTGGTTGGCTACAATAAATCGTCGCAGTGCAATTAAGTTTGAAACGAAAGCAGAATATCAAGACTATTTACCCAACCAGCTCAGATATCAAACCGACTGGCAATTCTCGTCCCTGGCCACTTACTGGTACCAAACGTCAAACGAATGGTTACTTTTCGGTGGTGTCGACTGGACGGACAAACGTAATAAGCAAAGTGTGCATGCCTATCACGTATTCGGCACTCGCCTAGGCGTTAACAAAAAACTAAATCCATGGATTGATATTAGTGTTTTCGCTTCATTTAGAGATCGGCGCTATCAAGCATTTAGTGCTCTGTTGGATGAGAAGCGCCACGACCAAGAGCAAAACTACACCCTGATCCTGTCATCGCCTGCTGTCAGTTTATACGGCATCAGTCCCTCTCTGAGTTGGACTCATAAGCGAGTAGAAAGCAACGTAGATTGGCTCTATACCTATCAGCAAAATGAAGTCACGTTTAAGCTAGCAAAAAGATTTTAACTTTTATCTTCTAACCATTACGGTTTTGTCATTCTCATTCGGTGTAGTGACTATAACAAGGCAGCAAATGGACATTTGCTGCCAAATATCACCAATGAGCAACGACAATGAATACGCTTTTTTTTCGTCTAACGTCGGTATTTTGTATACTGACAACGTCTTATCAGGCTAACGCCCACAGTACCTCGGCTTCTAATAACCACTCGATAATTGAGCAGCAGATCGCTCCTCCATCAAATCCTCTAATCACCCATGACCTTTCCCCATTGGGCATGTATCACGCAGCAGACTGGGTAGTTAAAGCAGTGATGCTCTCGTTGCTGTTTGCCTCCGTTGTTAGTTGGGCAGTATTTATAACCAAGCAAGTTCAATTGGTTCTGGCTAATAAACGAACAGAAAAACTGCTGGCTAACTTAGTGGTGAGTGAAAGCCTTTCCGACGCTGAAGCTATATTGTCAAACACCAAGGGCAATGAAGTTTCGCTAATCACAGCTGCGCAGCACGAACTCTATATGTCTTCACGAGGTCACGCGACCGATGATGGCATAAAAGAACGTGTACAGTTGCGGTTAGAAAGAGTACAGGCTGAACTGGGTAGAAAGATGACCTCCTTAACAGGGATCTTGGCAACGATTGGATCTATAAGTCCATTTGTTGGTTTGTTCGGTACAGTGTGGGGAATCATGAATTCATTCATAGGCATAGCGAAAGCTAAGAGTACTACATTGGTTGTTGTTGCTCCGGGTATCGCAGAGGCACTTTTAGCGACAGCGATTGGCTTAGTTGCTGCCATACCAGCCGTTATGATGTACAACTATTTCACTCGATTTATTGCTAAATACAAAGGACTTGTATCTGATGTATCTGCAGCCACTATGGTTTTAGTGAGCCGAGACCTAGACAGAAATAAAGTGCACTCATCAACACCTGAACTTAAGCAGGTGGGGTAAATAATGGCATTTAATATTTCCTCTGATAATGATGAAATGGTAGAGAACCATGACATCAACGTCACACCACTTGTTGACGTTATGCTGGTGCTATTGATCATCGTGATGGTCGCAGCACCTCTGGCAACAGTGAATGTTCCGGTAGATCTCCCGTCATCCTCGGCAGAACAAAGCCCACCACCAGACAAGCCTTTTTATATCACTGTCGGTAAAGACCTAAGTATTACTCTAGGTGAAGAACAGGCTACCACAATTGAAAGCTTAAAATCCCACCTCGATAGTATGCTGGATAGTAGAGAGCAACGTATTTTTCTTCGAGCTGATAAAGAACTGAACTATCAAGACTTAATGACCATTATGAACGCGCTCGTCGCATCTGGTTATAGCCAAATTGCTCTAGTGGGCGTCGAAGCCGTTGCGGAGTCGACGTAATGAGTCTACTCGCTGATCCTAGGTTGCCGCTGCAACGTGACACTTCTCGTTGGTTGTTGATGGCCATTTTGGTAAGTTTTGCTTTTCATCTACTTGCTATTGTCGCGTACATGTGGACGCCCGAATATGACTTTACTCCGCCTCCACAAGCAGCCCCTATAACAGTATCAATCGTTGCTCCTTTAGCAGCAAAGAAGTCCCTATTTGAAGGCAAAATTGCAATAGAAGACCAACAGCAGTTAATTCAACAACCACAGCAGCCACCGATTGAATCGGTCGTTGAAGATTTTGAACCTACGGTACCTGTTGTCGAATCCCCAAGACCAACCCCCGTATCGTTACCGCCCAAACGAGAGAATCCACCCCAAAAAAAGCAGCCAAAGAAAAGCATCAAAAAAGAAATCAAACCCGAACTCAGCCTGCCCCGTAAGAATGTGAAACCAGCGAGTGAGCAACACGCTATAAACCAAAAAGCACAAGCAACGACAAAACTCCAAACAAACGTCATTGCAAATCAACTAAGTGCGCCGCGCACCGGACAGTTATCTGAGCAAGGCAAGGCTGCAAATATAAGTTGGAAGCAGGCTTTACATGCTCATTTAGAGCGAGAAAAGCGTTACCCAAGAAAAGCCAAGCGGCTTAGGAAGCAAGGTATGCCTGTCATTCGATTCACAATGGACCGAGCAGGCAATGTAATCAACGTAATATTAGTAAAAAGTTCAGGGACAAAATCTCTCGATAAAGAAGCGATTGATCTGGTCTATCGAGCGCAACCATTAATACTTCCGCCTGATTCAATTAGTGGGGATAAAATAAAAATAACACTGCCAATTAACTTCTCCTTCTAATATGAAATAAGTTTAACAAAAAATTAAAAGGCGCGAACTATAGTCGCGCCTTAATATTTATAGCTTTGGCATTGGTTCTATTTCAACGGTAAAGTTCTTTATTCCATTCTCTTCAAGCTCTTCGTCCGTCATTGAATAATTAGTCGAACGCTTGCTTCTTGTAGATAGAGGAATTGTCTCACCATAACGAACATTCGAACCAAATGAAGACTCAGCAAAAAACTGCCCTGTAATATCCGTTTCAATCGGTCTTAACAGTTGTCCTAAAACGCTACGGACGTTATTTTCACCATATTCTCGAATCATCCATGGCCAATCCCACTCATTACTAGTTGCCGGGATATTGCGGTGTTCATATTGATAGCGTAGGTCTTTTGCCTTTCCTCCCGCTCTTCCGATCACCCACTCTGCAGTGTAGGTTGGTCTATCCTCCGGATGGTAACTCAATGCATTGCCAGACCAACGCATAAATCCGTTCATCGCAACCTTATAACTCAACTCAGCCCCAAAGGAGTATGGGTAGCTGATTGATGAACGAAAGACTTCCATAAATACTTCTTGCTTGGTGTTCGGCGCAACATTCACCACGATAGTATTCGAAATGCCTTTAGTTTCACCTTCCCCATCTGTTGACGCCCAGCTTTGGTTTGCGCCCACTTCAATTGATAGTTCAGTCTCGCCGACTAGTGGCCATTGGAATTTGTTTTTGGTTGTCACTTTCTGGCTTAAACCGTAGGTATCAGTTTTGGACCAGTTGGTTGTTTTCTCATATTTAAACGTCACTCGATACTGCTGTTCAAGATCAGATTCATTAGTAACCACTTCAGAACGTCTACCAATAAGTTCCCTATCAGACTGAGTGATTTGGCCGGCTTTAAATGTCTCAGGGTCTATGTGATATTCAAAGTCAGACACTGTCATTTTTAGTCTGTCTTTACAGCGATATCCATCACACGACCCACTATCATTAGCATTAACACGATATGTACCTTCGCCATCAGTGGAAATCAGCATATCATCGCCGACATATTGACCGCCTGTACCGCCAGACCAACCAAAGCCTAAGTAATGCGCAAGTAGTGATAACGGTTTATAGAACTCGCTTTTATTGACCAAGTACCACTCTGTGTAAGCTTCATCGTTCTCGTCCAATTTTAGAGGAGCGTAATTGGGGATGCTGTGGTCCGGAGGCGTCAAGTACGTACACCAGGTTGACCCTGCCAATCTATCTTGTTTTATCTTACCGTTATATCCGGAGCCCATAATGACATAGCCATCAGATAAGTTTGTGATCTGCCACTGACCCATTCGGCTCACTAAGTCGGACTTAATTAGCCCTGCTTCCTCTACAGTGATTGGTTTGAATCCATTGTTACAGTATTGGCCTTGCAGTTTCACATCAAGAATATCAATTGCAGCATGAGATTGGGCACTAAATAATGCGCCTAGAATAGAAAATGTAAGTGTTGAGATCTTTGCTGTTCTTATTTTGTTCACTTTTTTGTCCTTTATATTATGGTACAGTCTACGAATAAATATTCACGACAACCCCATTTTTATATCAACATGAAAATAACAAAAACCGTCAAATAACATAAAGTGAATTAACATCACGGTGCAACAAGATAATATTATTATCACTTGTATCCAAGCCTTAAACTTTGATATTTTAAAAATACCAACATAATACATTAGCGAAAATTAATTTAAACAAACCTTATTTTTAATATTCTAATTTAGATTGTTTTAAATCATTATTTTTCTATAACGCGCTTTTGCTTTTAATAATTTGATCTTCATTCAATAATTAAAACATTCATAATAATTATCCTTTGACCACCAATCATTCGCCATGAGATACATGGCGCTAGGGTTATAACTCTAAAACCATACGATAGAGATGATTATATGAAACATTCACTATATTTAACTGCAGCTTTGCTCTCCTCCCCGTTATTGGCAGATGATACGCCTACTACCCCCGAAGCAGTTACCGATGCTTACGCTTCTCAAGTGCAAGACGATAAAACTTACACATATGTTCGCTGTTGGTACCGACCATCGCAGAACCATGATGACCCGTCCACAACTTGGGAGTGGGCCGAAAATAGCGATGGTTCCTATTTCACCATTGACGGTTATTGGTGGTCTTCGGTTTCATTTAAAAACATGTTCTTTACTTCTACCCCGCAACAAGAAATCAAGCAACGTTGTGAAGATACATTAGGCGTTACTCACTCCACTGCTGATATTCTGTACAACGCAGCAGACAATCGTTTTTCATATAATCATTCAATTTGGACCAACGATAAACTGGATGGGAAGACATCTATCAATCGTGTCGTTGCTTTCGGTGACAGTCTTTCTGATACAGGGAACTTATATAACGGCTCACAGTGGGTATTTCCGAACAGAAACTCTTGGTTCCTAGGGCACTTTAGTAACGGGTTTGTTTGGACCGAATACTTGGCGAATGACAAGAATCTCCCCCTATATAACTGGGCGGTAGGGGGCGCGGCAGGTACCAACCAATATGTGGCATTAACCGGTATTTACGATCAGGTTACATCCTATTTAACCTATATGAAAATCGCCCAAAACTACGATCCCGCGCAAACCTTGTTTACGTTAGAGTTCGGCCTCAATGACTTCATGAACTACAATCGCGAAGTTTCGGATGTAAAAGCAGATTTGAGTAGTGCGCTAATTCGGCTGAAAGATGCCGGCGCTAAGCATTTGATCATGTTAACTCTTCCTGACGCAACTAAAGCTCCTCAGTTTAAGTATTCTACTGAAGAAGAAATCAACTTAGTTCGCGCGAAAATATTCGAGTTCAACCAGTTCATCGTTGAGCAAGCAGAATTGTACCAACAGCAAGGCATGAACATCGCATTGTATGACGCTCATAAGCTGTTTGAATCTATGACAAGCAATCCAAAGCAACACGGATTTGAAAATGCCTCAGATGCTTGTCTCAATATCAATCGTAGTTCGGCAGCCGACTACCTGTATAGCCACAGTTTCACCAACGACTGCGCATACCATGGTTCAGATAAGTATGTATTTTGGGGCGTGACACACCCAACCACTGCTGCACATAAATACATCGCTGATAACATTATTGCTCAGCAATTCCATCAGTTTCCTTTCTAACTAGGTAGAAATATAAAAAGGCAGGTAAATCACCTGCCTTTTCTTTTTTAATGCCACCCTAAGCAGTAGCACGCTTAGCTTTGTGGTTAGAGAAACCAAACATCCCAATCACCGCAATAACGAAAGGTAACACATATAGGTTCATCGCTTCCCAGCCAACGGTTGATTCAAGCCAGCCAGATAGAAGCGCAGTAATTGTCACGCAACTAAAAACAAAGAACTCGTTAAATGCCTGAGCTTTAGACTTGTTGTTAGGTAAGTAAGATTGGCTAAATAGGCTTGTAGCAGCGATAAACATAAAGTTCCAACCGACGCCGAGTAAAACTAATGCGGTTGTGAAATGCCAAATGGACTGACCGTGGATATTGATCGCAATACAGAGGACAAACAAAACACCACCCGCAAGAATCATTCTTCGGGGCCCATAACGCTCAATCAAACGACCAGTGAAAAACGCTGGAACAAACATCCCCAACACATGCCATTCGATGACACCTGCTGCTTTATTGAAGTCAAACCCACATCCAATCATAGCTAATGGTGTAGCAGTCATAAGTATGTTCATTACTGCGTAAGCTACCATTGCGGCAAAAACAGCCAACATAAAATTTGGAGCTGCTACAATATGACGTAACGGGTCTGACTTAACCGCGCCATTTAACTGGCTCTGTTTTGGAAACTGAATGGTTTGCAATAAGCATAAGGCCAGAATATTAAGCCCAATTAACGCCATAAATGCGCCAACATAAAGCCCATCTTGGGACCATTGTTGTGAATACACCGCAAGATTCGGCCCTAGCACAGCAGCCAACACTCCACCTGCCATAGAAATTGAAATCGCTCTATGACGCGCACTCTCATCACATACTTCAATCGCTGCAAAGCGGTAAAGTGTTCCAAAACCGATGCCAATTCCAAGCAGAAACGTCCCGACACAAAATAGAGTAAACTGCTGTATGGAAAGTGCGTACGTCGCAATACTCGCTCCAGTAATGCCTATAACATTACCTAGGCTAAAACCAACTCGCCTACCCAACTTACCCATAATCAAAGAAGCTGGTATTGTTGCCGACATTAGACCTAAAAACTGCAGTGCGACTGGCAAAGTAATCATACTAGAGTCTGGTGCCAGGGCTTTACCAACAAGTCCAATTACAGAAATAAGCAAAATGTTCCCTGTCATTAGAAGAGCTTGGCAAACGGAAAGCAACCATACATTACGATTCATTTAACGCCTCTTTAACCGCTGCGTTTACGTGGAGAGAGACAGTGTCGAATAACGCTATGTCTGTATCTTTTTGATCAATAAGCAATCCAATTTCGGTACACCCCAAGATAACTCCCTGAGCTCCATTCATCGCTAGCTCCTCGATAATGGTTTGGTAATCGTGCTTCGAGCGACGATTAATCTCTCCCATACAGAGTTCATTGTAAATCACATCATGGACAAGCTTTCTTTGAACCCCATTCGGCACTATGACTTCAATACCAAACTTATCCGTCAGACGCTGCTTGTAAAAACTTTGTTCCATCGTAAATGAGGTCCCAAGTAGTCCGACTTTTGTTATCCCTTGCCGCTTGAGCTCGTGGCCAGTAGCATCTGCGATATGTAATAGAGGAATAGAAATTGATTCTTCGACTTGAGAGGCGACTTTGTGCATGGTGTTCGTCGCGATTACGACGAAATCTGCTCCGGATTTTTCTAATGACTGAGCGATACCACAAAGGATAGCCGCCATTTCGTTCCAAGCACCTTCTCGCTGCATTCGCTCGATGTCAGCAAAGTTAACACTGTTGATGATTACTTGCGCTGAATTGTGTCCCCCAAGTGCCGACTTTACGCCATGATTGAGTCCTTGATAATAGCTAACCGTAGATTCCCAACTCATGCCACCTATGACGCCAACTGTTTTCATCGTCTCTTCTCCCTTTTTGATTACAATAATTAACCAAATTCACAATCACATTACAAACAAAATAATATCAAAGTGTTTCATATATAAAATGAGGACAGATGGACAGAAATAAAAAATCCCCCAACTCACGTTAGGGGATTTCGAAGTGGTGACATTATCACTCTTTAATAGGTAATACTTGTTTAACGTACTTACCCGGTGCTTGGTCTATAACTGGAAAATCGTCGTTGCCTATAGGAAATGGCTCTACTTGTTCATCAGGGTTAAAACCCATTAACCATTGATGCCAGTGGGTCCACCATGAACCCTCGTTGTGTTTAGCATTGCCAAACCACTCATCCGCACTATCATCTAAGTTATCATTGGTCCAGTAGCCATACTTCCCTTTTGCAGGATGATTGACGATTCCCGCGATGTGCCCTGACTCTCCAAGAACAAACGTTTTATTACCACCAACGTTTAGCGCTCCTCGATAGGTACCTTGCCACAAAGCAATATGATCTTCCTTCGTGGAAACAAAGTAACTTGGCACTTTGATCTTGTTCAGGTCAATCCAAACTCCGCCAATTTTAACCCCCTTGTCCTGAACGAGTTTGTTTTCCAAATAGAGCTCTCGAAGCAGGAAGCTGTGGCTTGCTGCCGAAACATTCGTACTGTCACTGTTCCAATAAAGCAAATCAAAATCGACAGGGCTGTTACCTTTTAGATAGTTGTCTACGTAGTAGTTCCAGTACAAACTATTTTCGCGCAGTAAGCTGAAGGTTACACTCAAGGATCGACCATCCATATAGCCCTTCGCATCATTTTGCAAAGTTATGGCATCAATGATGGTGTCATTTATGTATGCGCCAACCTCTCCAGGTTGAGAGAAATCAAGCAGGGTTGTGAAGAAGGTAGCGCTCTTAATGCGTTTCTTCATTCGTTTAGCGGCATAATAAGCCACCGTGCTGGCAAGCACAGTACCACCAATACAATAACCAGCGGCATTAATTTGCTCTTGACCTGTGATTGACTCAATAGCTGATACCGCTTTTGCGACGCCTTCAGTTACATAATCACCAAACTCGACATCACGTTGTTCAGCACCAGGATTTCGCCACGAAATCATAAAGACAGAATGCCCTTGCTCTAACAGCCAACGTACCATTGAGTTCTTTTCTCTAAGATCAAGAATGTAGTACTTATTGATAAATGGTGGAACAATGAGCAATGGAACCGCATTAACCGTCTCGGTTAAAGGCTTATATTGAATAAGTTCGAACAGTTCGTTTTGATAAACAACATCGCCAGCAGTATTGGCAACATCATCACCAAGCCTGAATGCGTTATTGTTAGTCATACGAATTTTTAGGATATCCGCACTGGACTCTAAGTCGGCTTTGAGTTGATCTAAGCCAGTAAGCAAATTTTCGCCATTTTGCTCTAACGTTAGCTTAAGCAACTCTGGGTTTGTCGCGATAAAGTTACTTGGCGAAAGTGCATTGATTGCTTGTCTGGAGAAAAAGCTAATACGTTCTTTCGCTTTTTCGTCTAAGCCTTCAATACTATCGATGGTTTGCAAATACGTTTTACTAAACAGCAGATATGACTGCTTGATGAAATTATAAAACACATCTTGTTGCCACTCTTCATTCGAAAAGCGCTTGTCACCTCGTTCAGGCTCGATAACATCATTCGAGTTACCTGCTAAAGCGACGTTTTGCCAAATCTGAAGCTGCTGCTGCCACCAGTCTGCCTGAATTTGTAACAATGCCGCGGGCTGATTCGCTGCGCTTTCAAACAGCTTAGCGGTATCTTCAAGATTGACTTCCTGCATGGCTTTGTTGAGGGGAGAGTTAACGGCTGCCCTGCTCTGTTCTAGATCTTCCCACCATTTTTGATTGGTTTCTTGGAGCTTAACAAGGTAGTCCGAAAAGAAGTTTTGATACATAGTATTACTCCTAGGATCGGAAAAAAGCCGCCTAAAAAGGCGGCAATAATAAACAGCGTTATGCAGGAGTCACTGTCTTAAGGTTTTCCGTTGTAAGTTGCTCTACATCTTCTTTAAACTCTTTAGCAATTGATTGTAGCTTGTTGCTATCATCAATCATCTGCTGCGATAGCTTCGTAAGAGTACTAAGCTGTTGACCATTGAAAGCCGTTAGCGAAGTCACATCTTTGATCTCACTTGCCGCCTTCATTTGAGTTAGGCCCATTTCACTGTAAGTTCGAATAGCGTTAAGTTGTAGCTCTGTAAGAACTTCGACATTCTTAGTCACTAGTTTGTTGAACTTAACGTAAGGTTCTAGGCCTTTTTCAGTTTGATCTGTGAAAGTTTTAAAAAAATCTGTATACATGAGTATTACTCCTGAGTTAATTCCATTTAAATAGCGAATTCAGTTCACTCAACGTAAGTTAAGCGATTGATTTAATTACAACAGCAGTGCCCATTCCACCACCGACACAAAGTGAAGCCACACCATACTGGCCTTTACTTCGGTTCAGTTCGTGAATCAGCGAAACTAAAATTCGGTTGCCGGATGCTCCGAGCGGATGACCAAGTGCTATGGCCCCGCCGTTTACATTGGCTTTATCCATAATTGATGAGATAGATACATTTTGCTCTTGAGCTAATTGATGAATGACGCCAAGAGCCTGTGCAGCAAACGCTTCATTCAACTCGTAAAGATCAATATCTTTGGTTGATAAATCGGCTTTGAGCAACGCATTCGATACCGCTTCTACAGGACCTAACCCCATGATCTTAGGATCCAAGCCTGACTGAGCATAGCTAATCAATTCAGCGATAGGCTCTAGATTGAACTCTTTTACAGCAGACTCGCTTGCAAGAATAACGGCGCTTGCCCCATCATTAATGCCAGATGCATTTCCTGCCGTTACCGATCCTTCCTTATCGAATGCCGGACGTAATCGTTCTAAGCCACTGAGTGTAGCGTCTGCCTTAGGGTATTCATCAGTATCAAAAACGATTGTTTCACGACGTTTCTTCACATCAACCGCTACAATTTCGTCTTGAAACTTGCCCGCCTCAATCGCCGCGACCGCTTTCATTTGGCTTGCCAGTGCGTATTCGTCTTGCTGCTCTCGGCTGAGACCTACTTCACGGGCAATGTTTTCCGCTGTCACCCCCATGTGGTACTGATTAAACACGTCGGTCAACCCATCATTAATCAGTAGGTCAGTAAGGCTCATGTTACCCATTTTATGTCCATCTCGAATGCTTCCCGAGACTGTAAATGGAATTTGAGACATAACTTCAACACCCGCAGCAACGACAACTGAGGCGTCACCCGCTTTAATATGGCTCGCCGCATCCATCACGGTTTTCATGCCGCTGCCACAAACCATGTTCAGAGTGTATGCAGGTACTGTTTCTGGTATGCCAGCGTAAATTGAGGCTTGTCGACCAACGCTCATGCCCTGTCCAGCACCAATTACATTACCTACAATCACTTCATCTACAACTTCAGGCTTCACATTTCCTTCGGTCATCGCTGCTTTGATTGCAATAGAAGCTAAGTTACCAGCACTGATGTCTTTCAATGTGCCGCCAAAAGCACCAATAGGCGTACGCTTAGCCGCAACAATGTATACTTTTTCCATCATCTTTCCCTTAATGCATGTATAAGCCGCCGTTAACAGACAAAGTTTCACCGGTGATATATGCACCTGCGTCACTCACCAAGAAAGAGACCGATTTTGCAATCTCTTCAGGTTGTGCCAAACGCTGCATTGGGATTTGGGCTTTAATTGAATCCAGCACTTCTGGCTTCATCTGCTCAACCATTGGTGTACCGGTGTAGCCAGGGGCAATTACGTTAACCGTAACTCCACTACGAGCACCTTCAGCAGCCAAGGCTTTAGAGAAACCAATCATTCCGGCTTTAGCTGCTGAATAGTTAGTTTGGCCAAACTGACCTTTCAAGCCGTTAACAGACGAGATATTGATCACTCTTCCGCCACCTTTTTCACACATCGCAGAGAAGACTGGCTGTGTCACATTGAACAAACTATTCAGGTTCGTTTCGATGACCTCTTTCCACGCTTCTGCCGTCATTTTCTTGAAGACACCGTCTCGAGTGATGCCCGCATTGTTTACAACGACGTCAATCGTACCTTCTTCTTGAAGAAGGAGCGCTAATCGTTCTGCGCACTGCTGAGTATCCGTAACATCGAGTTCAAATAGCCTAACTTGGTCTTCTGTGAAACCTTTTTCATCAAACCATTCTTTAGCGCACTGATATTTACCCGTAAAGTAAGTAGCAATAACACGGTAACCATCTTCAACTAATTGAGAGGAAATAGCAGAACCAATTCCGCCTTTTGACCCAGTGATCAAAGCGATCTTTTTCATTAAGAGACTCCATTCTTAACAGCAATTTTAACAGTAAAACCTGTAATCGTTTGATGCCAAGAAATAGCATCAACCAACGTTGTTAGTAATAATATCTGAGAGACTTCCCGCTCCCGTTCTATTAATTAAAATTAAACCTAAAATATTACAGTTCAAATAATTTCTTAACTTAAGTGCATAAAGTTGAACAAAGTCTCATAAGGAATGAAATGTTATATAGATGTTAAGCAAATCTAACTCATTGTTTTAATTGTATATTTTTTATAACACTATTCTATCAGTAGCGTATAACGTTATGTTTTTAAAATATTTTTCTCAAAAGTGAGCTTTTTCATTGTTCTCTTTTGTAGGTTGTCACTATGGATTGACTTGTCCAATATCTAGCTTGTTTATCTATTCAATTGTCATTATAGATTTCGACCTTAGTGGAATATTTGCTATCTATCCTTCTATCAAAAAATATAATTACCATGTAACTTATTGAATTAATTAATTTGTAATTAATTGGTATTTATTAGTACCAAAGTCTAATGAATACTACTCTATTTTCTATTTTGTTAATAAATTTAATAGTCCCATTCAGCGTGTTGAGTTTCTATTCGATCGGTAATCAATACGAATAATTATTGATTAAACTAGGTCGCTTTCAGAGGTGATAAGACTACTTCAGGGCCGCTAGAAGCTATTTATTTTACATGTGTATAGTAAGGTTTTCTGATAAAATCGTAGTTAGGCTTGCCTGTTTAATGAAATGTCTTCCCATATCTGGTAGAAATACTGCGTCATAAGTAATTGATAGAAAAAATGGTAGTAAGAAAGCAAGGTCGTCGCAGCGCGCAAGACGCCGAGAACACAAAGCGCGAAATCATGAAAGTTGCTACTGAGCTATTTTGTGAGCTTGGCTATGAGCGTGTTTCTTTACGAAACATAAGTGAAAAAGCCGGCGTATCGCATAGCCTCATTCGTCACCACTTTGGAAGTAAAGAGCAGATCTGGTATGCGATAAGTGATGGTTTACACAAGTATATGGAGAACTACCTCCATGTCATTATTAACAATATGCCCAAGAATGTAGAAGCAAATGTAAAGCTCTACTTATTCTCTGTTCAGCTTCTTGCTCATATGCTTATTGTCAAGCAGCCAATTCAACTCATCGCAGATGCAGTGCGTCAGGAAGATGCGTTATTTGACTACTTTATCGACAATACTGGCGAGATAGAAACGCTAATAAATCGTATTTCTGAGGAGTACAACAGCCAGAATCCCGGCACACCCGTTAAGATATGGGAGCTAAAGTGGCAGATGATCATGTTCGCCCACTCAGCAGCCAGTCTGACGCCTTTTATGAAAGAAACTTGGCGGGATGAGACTAAAGACTATAACCAGTGCCTTCTTAATCATTGGGGAATGTTCAATCATATGATGGCGTGCCGTTTCTCCATTCCAGAAGATCAACAGCTCAAGCCGAGCAGAGTTGAAGATTTGGTTTTTGAAGTATCTTGTTAGATTAGCCAAAGCCCCTGATTAACAGGGGCTTACTTTCAAAATTTTTTCGGAATCAAAACGGTAAACCTTGCGCCACCTAGGTGACTTTGATCAACCGAAATTGTCCAATTTAATAACCTAGACGCATTTTTCGCAATGGCTAATCCAAGGCCAAAACCACCATCATTTGCGTTTCGACTCTTGTCCAATCGCGAAAACGCCATAAAGATTTCTTCGCGTTTTTCTCTTGGAATTCCTTGACCATTGTCTTCTACGTCAATTGACCACCCGGTACTGTACTCATGTAGCGTCACTTCGACCAACCCATTGCCATAACGTTCAGCGTTTTTAATTAGATTATCTAACACTAATTTAGCCAGTGACAGAGGGATGGTTATCTCATCAAATGATATGTCCTCATCAATGTTAAGGCTTGTCTCACAGCTCGCCATCATATCTAACCTGCAACGACAAAATTGCTTCAGAGAAACTGGCTCAACATCAGGCTGATTATTTGAATTTGCCTTATTGTTAAGCTTGGACAGCTGTAAAATATCTGAGGTTAGATCTGAAATGTCTCCAATATAGTCGTCTATGTTATCAAACAGTTGGTCTTTGTTCGTACAGTCTGTCCTACGTGCGAGATCACATGCCATCTGTATTCGGCTTAAAGGAGTGCGGACTTCATGAGGGATTGCGTGTGAGAACACTTGGCTTTGCTTAACACTTCGCTCAATGTCTTCGGCCATTTCGTTAAAACTTTCAGCAATCTCCTTGATAGGTGATATGTGATACGACTCTGCCCGAACATTTAACTCCCCTCGCCCGAACCGTTCCTGAATTTTTATCAAGCGATTAACTCTTTTATTTACCCTGTACAATGGAAGGTAAATCAGCAACCCCAAAGCAATACTCATGGTTAAGAATAGTGAAACCATGAAATGGACCTGACGATCTCGATACCAAGGGATCGCGGCCGCGTAGGGATCATCTATCTCTTTGACTACGATGTGTTTGCTTGAATTTGGAATTGGCAACGCAATGAGGAGAGAGTCATCGCTGTCCATATACACGTTGACACCTTGAGAGCTCTTATACAAAGTGCAATGGATACAAAGTGGCGTCTCCTCGTCCCAATTAGCTAGTAACGATAAGGAGTAATCGTAAAATGTCAGTTCGTTAAAACGGTTAAGACGCTCGTACAATCCATGACGTTCATAACGACTGTTTATATAGTGTTGAGTTTGGTGAATTCCGTCATCAACAAAGCGATCAATATCTGCCTGACGCAAATACCCGGTTCCAAAATGCATGAAAACTGCAAAAGTCACCACCAGACCTATTAAGCTTTCTGTATACAGGCAGGTGAACATTGACCTCGGTTTTGACACTATTGGCATGCAGAGCTACTTACTAACTTATAACCTTGATTACGAATGGTTTTAATCGCTGCCGTATAGACTTCGGCTTGAATAAGCTTTTTACGTAAGCCAGAAACCCTCATATCTATCGAACGGTTATTTACATTGTATTCGATGCCACGGGCTGAACGGCAACAATGCTCGCGTGATACGGTTTCACCAGCATTTTCGATAAGTAGTTGAAGTATTTCAAATTCGGAATTGGTGAGATTTATCGGCTTATGCTCATAATAGGCGGTTTGGTTTTGTGTGTTGATAACAATGCCATGAGCATCTGACACATGGCTGACTTGCTCTAGTTTTTGCTGTCGCTGGTAACGACGCATCAAAGCCTCGATACGTGCGACCAAGATATGCCCTCTAACGGGCTTAGTCACGTAATCGTCCGCCCCAAACTTAAACAAGCTGACTTCGCTCATTTCATCCTCAGCGGCGGTCAGCACCATAATCATTCCAGTATAGAACTGACGAGCTTCACTACAGATTTCCGCCCCAGACTTTCCAGGTAACATAAGGTCAAGCAACACTAAATCAGGCTGGTATTCTCTAATTTTATCGATCGCTATTGCTCCATCCTCGATAGCTTCAACTTCATACCCCTCTGAAGTCAAATACATTTTGGTCAATTGAGAGATATCTCTATCATCTTCGATCAATAAAATCTTTGGATTCATCTACCTACACACTAGCTTATAAATTTTCGCGCAGTATATAGCAAACGGTTTACCCTTCAAGCAGTGTTATAAATTACGTCAATGGTTAAAGTAAGAAATGGCTTACACAAACTGCCACTCGATAATAGCAACCACACACACTTGCAGTACAACTATCGGTTAAACTCAAAAATCTGAAGTAAAATCGACGAAAATAAGATCAAATATTACAAATTAAGTTATCTAATTAAATATTACTGTTACTTTTATCATTCACAAAACCAACATGTCAGCACAAATCCAAGTATGGGGACCTGCTGTAATCCATATTTTACACATTCCCCTCTCATAAATGAGACAAGAATAGCTTACAAAAAAGCCAAATTGCGCTTACAAACACTTACACGAAAGAATATACAGTATGGATGCTCTGTTAATTTATCCTGAAACCTCGGATTCTATACACGATCGAGTGAATACTCTCAGTTTTATCAGAAATTCAGCACATTTCTCGTTACTAAAATGTGAGTTAGAAGATTACTGCGCTTACAAATCAGCCGCGGTGTACCAAGTGACACTTAATGCATAATTGTTTTGGATAAATCCTACCTCTAACATTCAAAACCAATTCCTGTTCCTGAATTTGGTCACCTTAAATGAAGTTAAATTCATCTCTTTTTATGCTATCGGCAATATGCCCACTGTTTGCGCAAGCATCCGTGGAGGAGCAAATATCAAATGTCGTGTCTTCTTGGTTCTCTGTAGAAGTCAAACAAGTTAAGGGCTTAGCATTGCGTAATGTCTTTGATTGTGATTTCTATACCGCAACGCCGAATGTTAGTACAACTGACGGTGAATCCAGTTTTGGCCATCACTTATTCTTGCACAATGATGAGATAGTCGAAGCCTTCTCGGGTCCATCGACAACCCAACCTCTCCCTGAGCTGACGCAATGCATTAAACGCGACTTTTCTCTTACATCCACTGAGCAGGCCGATGTCCTTTTAGAAGCACTTGATACTTTGTTTGTCAGCTATGGCGCAATGAGAGAAATAGAACCTTACGTAATGAATAAGGGAACCCATTGGGAGCTAGTTAACGATAAATTTTTCGATTCTTTTTCAGGTTACGTAGTAAAAACGACCGCCAAAGGAACAATCAAATCAGTCTCTTATTCTCTTGAGCTAAAAGGAAAATAAATCATGATGTCTAAGCACACTTTAGCACTAGCTATCACAGTTTCACTTCTTTCAGGCTGTGATAGTGAGAGCAGCTCTAACACGACAAACACTAGCACTCATCGGGATAAAGGTACCACTATTCCTCTAATCGAAGGGTCGGCTATTGCCTCTGCAAAAACCTTCGATACGATACCAGAACAGTTTGCAGTTGATGGTGTGGATACTTATATCCAAATCACGCCAAAGAACAGCAATACTAGAAACGTAGCGTATAGTAACAATGCACCGGCTATCCACATTATTGCAGCTGACGATGGCGCAAAAGGTGAAAAAATTCGTCGTGCCGTCATGATTCTGCAGCACCTTTTAACTGACCTTCCAGATAGCAGCTATGGTACAGACAAAGCCTCCATCGCCAATAGTATGGCCCAGCGAAACGCGACATTAATTCTGACAGAAAATGATGATGCAAACCAAAAACTCATGGTCGAGCTATTCGTTAAAGAAGCATATAGGCAGGGGCAGCTACAAGCATGGGTTACAAGCGCTGAACCAAGCACACTCGAGGGCTTAGATTTTTCGAGTTCAACCGCATTTATGAAGTCTCTAGTTGAGTATGGAAATAAACAGAGTGAAGAAGACTTTGAGAAAATAATAAGTGGTTTGATTGAAGGCATAATCGACAGTGATGACTCTCCACAATGGTTGCTCAACAGCCAGTCACTGATGTATCGAGAGCTCACCGTCGAAGGCGACTGCCACTACATGAGTAATTTTTCGGATTACTGCGAAAACCTAGGAGAAGATGCAGATCGAGATGCAGCTTTCGAAGAAATTCTGCACTTAGTTCAAGCTCAAGGCATCGCGCCAAATGATAAATATCGAGATCTACAAGCTAGCATTTCCACTCGCGCTTTAAATTTATACAACGCTCATAAGGCAGGTTTGAATGCTGTCTGGCAACCGCGCGATTCGAGTTGGCAAGATTGGGCCGGGGATGATTTTAATGCCGATGAAATTGGTCATTCGTACTCTCACGAGTATTTTGCCGCAGTATTTGAAGCATTTATGGGTGTGTCGCAACATAACGGTCGTGGTTTAGACGGTTACCAAGCATTGACTCGAAGTGATATAGAGACACAAGATTCAGACGCAAGCCGATGGATTACAGGACTTTTTCACGGCTACCTTCAATACACTGCAAATATAAACTCGAATGGCGTTCACACATTCCATACACACGAATTTCCAGAGTCAGATGCCGCGCCCACATTTAAGATGAACCGCGAAGACGCATTAGCACTTGAAGAGTATACCTATAAGTCTCAATGGCTCTTACATGCAAAGGTAGTCGGCACTTCGCCTATGAACCTAATTGCTAACGACAAAGACAATACATTGGAAGGTAATCAAGCAGATAACGTTATCAATGGTAAAGCAGGCCAAGACGTTTATTTGGTTAACGCGAACGTTGAAGACTGCGAGGTTCAAAAGGGCCAAACGTCTGGATATAACGTTGTCTGTTCGACAACCGGTACCGATACGCTCATCAATATAGAAGAAATTCGTTTCAACAACGCATCACTAACTATTACACCGTAGCACTTGGCTCTCGCCTAATTAAGGCGGGGGTAGCACTTAACTTTTGGATACAACAATGAAAAAACAATTCATCATTTTACTATCAGCTATTGGCCTTAGCGCATGTGGTAGCCTAGCGATCATGGACAAATCTGAAGCTGTCAAAGCTCAACCAGAAATGTTGATTAAAACAGACGGAGATTTATGGGGTCTAGGTGGCGATGGTCAGTTTACAATGGGCGGTTTGTATGAAGGGAAATACTCTCGTGATGCCTCTTCTTCTACTTGGTTTAACACTATTTCTACCAAAGATGGCTCAATGGGAGCGGAAATCACGCGTAAAGACAATGGTGATAGCTGGGTTCTAAGTTGTTCAGGTGGTGGTACATCGGTCAATGTTGGCATGATGCAATTCGGAGGCAATGATCCTTACACCTGTGACATTTCATCTAAGGGCCAATCAGTTGGTAACTTTACTATCGCTGCAGAAGACAAAATGATCAGTTTTGGTAGCGAGAAAAAAGAGCGTGGCCACATTATTATCAACGGCAAACGCTTTGATGTTGAAACAGTTCATACAGGCACGAACCTAATGATGCCTTTAGAAAACCCGTTGGGTTACAGCTTCAAGTTAAACGGTAAAGAAGTTGCTGCCGTTCAAACCAACGGCATCTTAACCGTTCAGTGGTTGCCAGAACTGTCGCAAGAACAACAAGATGTATTGGCTGTTGGCGCTATCGCAAGTGCTCTAAGCTGGAGACCCGCTGAATAAACAACTCGCACCCAAACAAAAAAAACCAGCTAATTTATTAGCTGGTTTTTCATTGCTAGGTAGAAGATTGATTAGGCATCTGAAGACTCTCGACACACCTTATCTTGAACTGCAGTCGGCGCAGGCTCATAGTGACTCAACGTCATACTAAAACTCCCTTCACCTCCGGTAAGTGCTCGTAAACGTCTAGCGTAATCTTGTAGCTCATTAATCGGAGATTTAGCTTTGAGCAAAGTGAGGTTGTTTCCAGCGGCATCCGCCCCCTCGATTAATCCGCGATTACCAGAAAGATCACCGGATACATCACCAACATTGGCAGTGGGTATTACGAGCTCCATCTGGACAATGGGCTCTAATACTATCGGGCCTGCCTTAAGTACTGCATCCAGAAAAGCTTTTTTACCCGCGATAAGAAACGCAATTTCTTTCGAGTCTACCGAATGATATTTTCCGTCAAACACGGTGACTTCAATATCCTTTATAGGGTTACCCGAAATCGCCCCCTCTTCCAACGCCTGCCTAATTCCCTTTTCAACTGCTGGGATCAACGCAGTTGGAATTGCGCCGCCAACAACTTTGTTGATGAATCTAAACCCTGAGCCTCGCTCTAGCGGTTTGACGCTCAATCTAACTTCACCAAATTGCCCTGCACCTCCACTTTGTTTTTTGTGTCGGTAATGCCCTTCTGCACTTTTCGTAATAGTTTCGAAATACTCAACACTTGGTTGGCTTGCTTCCACCTTAAGCTTGTAAACCGATTCCATCTTTTCAAGTGCGACCTTGAGATGAAACTCGCCTTGACCACTGATTATGGTTTCATTGGTACGAGCCCGGTGTTCGATGCGTAACGAAGGATCTTCACTCGCGATCTTATGCAGTACATCGGAGAGCTTCTGCTCATCTCCTCGCTTCATGGGTTTAAGACATAGCGAATACATTGAGTCAGGGAGGTGGAGCGTTTTCAAACTGACATCATCTTCTGCATGCGAGTCATGCACAATAGAATCAAACTCTAAGTCATCGACTTTAGCTAATACACACAAGTCTCCTGCGAGTGCTTTAGAGATTTCATGTCGATCTTTACCCTGCAGTTGATAAAGATGTCCAACTTTAAATGGCTTGTTTCCATCACCGATGTATAGTTGAGAGCCAGAGTTGATCTCTCCCTGATAAACGCGAAGGTAAGCCAACTTACCCATGTAAGGGTCCACACTTATCTTGTAAACATGAGCCACACTGTGCTCGAGCGTTTCACAGTTCACTTTTATCTGTTTTCCGGCTTTCTCAAGTAAAGGAGGGTTCCCTTCATTAGGCATTGGCATGATTTCACTAAGCGTCTGAAGAAGAAGCTCTATCCCGGCACCTGATTCTGCTGAAACAAAACAAATTGGAATAACATGGCCAGTTCGGAGCGCTTCTTCAAATGGATCGTGTAACTGCTCTGGAGTGAGTTCTGAACCCTGCTCTAGATAAAGCTCCATTAGGTCTTCATCCATTTCAATCACTTGATCGATCAAGGTTTCATGCGTTGCTTCGACATCACTAAACAACGTAGCCTCGTCAATTTGTGGAGAAAAGTAACAATCGATAACTTTACTGGCATCGGAAGAAGGTAAATTAATAGGTAAACAGTGTTCACCAAACTGCTGGTGGATTTCACCCATCACTTGAGCAAGCTGATGAGTTGACGTATCTACTTTGTTGATGATAATCATCTGACACTTTTTCTGCTCACTGGCAAACTGAAAAAGACGCTCTGAAGTTTGATTGATCGGCATATGGGGGTCTATCACCAATGCGCTTGTTTCTACCGCAGGATAAATACTCAGAGTCCTGCCCAATAACTCATTTTGTCCCGGGGTATCGATAATGTTAAGTCGATGCTTTTGCCAGCTTAACGCCACAGGCGTCGCTTCAATACTACGTTGATACTGTATCGACTGAGGGTCGAAATCTGTGACAGTATCACCTTTTTCAATACTCCCGAGGTGGGTAGTTTCTTGGCATGTGTAAAGCAATTTTTCGATGAGCGTTGTCTTGCCGCAGCCAGCTTGGCCGACAAAAGCGATGTTGCGAATCTTATTGATAGGCATAGAGCCTCCTAGCAAAGTAACGTGGTGGAATAACCGATAAGGTCACGAACTGCGTTGGAGTTTGGGCGGGTTTACCGCCGTGTCGTCTTCCAGGTCATTTTTCGGATGACTCTATACATAAGCACTCCATGTGGGCGATAGAGTAGTTAGGATGCAATAATAACCATATTGTTTTTGTGATTTAATTCATGACCATTGAAACCCGTTCGTCTAATTTATGAGCAAGTACAAAAAAGCCGAACTCCATCATGTTTTATGGTGTTCGGCTCTAAGCTATAAATGTGGTCTAACTTGTTTTGAACTGGGACATTTCTTGGTTGAGTGATCGTACTTGTTCTGTGACCTGTTCGGAGACTTGATTCGACGAGTTAGATATACTGGCAACCCCTTCTACCGAGTCGTTAACTTGCGACATGAGTGCGTGTATTTCTTGAGTCGCCTTAGATTGCATTTCAGCAGAATGAAGCAACTCTTTCATTTGTTCATTAAGCTGCTCAATCTGCTCTGTCGTTGCACTTAACGTTCCATAAGCCTGTTTCGTATGAGAAGCTCCATCTTCGGCTAACACTTTACTGTTGTTAATCTCGCTGACAACCGCCGCTGTTGAGGTTTGAATTGCATTGACGATGTTATTGATTTCAGTTGTCGATTCAGTGGTTCGCGTAGCAAGCAATCGCACTTCATCAGCGACAACAGCAAAGCCACGCCCATACTCACCTGCGCGTGCTGCCTCTATTGCAGCGTTAAGTGCCAATAAGTTTGTTTGCTCTGCAAGACCTTCAATAACTTCCGTGACACGGCCAATGGCTTCACTCTCTTTACTTAGCTCAGCGACCTGTAAGCTCGCTTTCTCTATCGTTTGGTGTAAGTTGGTTACGGTTTGTTTATTTTGTTCTAGAGCCCGAGAACCAACCTCGATTTGGCTTTTCGATTCTAATAGATTATCAACCGACAGCTTGGCATGACTCGCCGTTTCTTCAGCAGACAAGCTAACGTCAGAAACTTGCTCACTGACTAAAGAAATAGTCGACATTTGCTGGTCAACCTGAACCGCTGTGTTGCTATTTGCTTCCTGGAGCGCGGCCATGCTCTCCGTTACGATCTGAGCTTTACTGGTTACACCACTTACAATACTAGAAAGAGCGTCGTTCATTTGATTGATGGATTCGGTAAGAGTCGCCAGCTCGTCATTACCTTCTATGAGCAGTTTCGGCTGAGACACATCGCCTTTCGCGATCAACTGAGCGCGCTCTGAAACGATAGAAACGCGACGGCCGATGCTTTTTCCCATATAGTTTGACACTGAGAAAGCCACCAGCACGATAATGACCGAAGATCCGACTAACAAGTTGATGACTGCACTGACAGAGCTAAAGATCCCTGATCCACTCGCATCAGCTTGGTTCTGTTGCTGTTGAATCAATTGCTCAAGTGACTGGTTCAAACTATCGACAGCAGGAATAAGCTCTGAAGCCATTTTCTGATTCGCTAGATTCCAGCCTGCCGCTTGGCGCAAGCTGACGACTTGGTCTGCCAAAGGAAGGTAAAGTTGCTGCATTTCTTTGAAGAGTGACCAAAGGCTCTGATCACTATCTGAAAGTAACGCTTTTTTGGAGTCGATTTCAGCGACGAATTTGTCGTGAGATTTTAAGAAGTCTTGATACTTGTCTAAATGCTCTTGCTTGCCGTATTGCAGGAAATCTCGCATTGAAGATAGCGCATTGGCCAGCGAGGTATAGCTATCAGCATACAGTCTGAACAAACGCTTTCTATCGCCGCCCTCTTTATTGCCCGCTTCATCATTAATCAGACCTTGGATTTGGTCTAGAGCAACTTCGGCGATGGGTGCAGCTTCATTAATGAACAATGAGTGAGCGGGTAAGTTTTCATCACTGTGACTTAACTCAGCAATATCATTAACCAATTGCTTAAGTGTGAGCCAACGGTTTTGAACTTGCTGATAGGAGTCTGGCTCAAGTAACGATTCTAACTTAGGAAAGCTCTCTTCCACTTGGAGCACAATGGCCTCTAGTTGAGCCTTTTGCTGTTCTCCTAGCGCTTCATCGCCCCCGAGTAACATATACGCCCTGAGTGTAGACACCGTGGCCTCAAGAGACTGCTGTATAGATCGCCCTACATCGACGGTTGGTAAGTCCGATTTCAGCAATGACGTAGTCTGCTGCTCTACAATGTTTACGCTGCGATAGACAAAAAGTGCTGACACGATAAAAAGTACTGCAAGTGACAGAAAACTTAACTGTAACTTCCCTGATATCGAGAGTTTCATCCTAATAACTCCTAATCTAATAACCTCCTAACTATAGCGTTTTGCGATGCATTGTTAAATATATGTAAATCAATAAAATAAACTTTTGATTTAAAAGGTTGTAAGAGTTTTCATACGTTATAGGAGAACACTTGCACATCAATCCATCGATTTCGCAACGACTTAGCAATTAAGTTCATAAGCACCAATAAGGACATTATCTCCTCACTAACATGAGGGATATTTCAAAACTCCGTTTGCCCGCCAGATTTACTATGTAATCAAAGCTAATCAAAGAGGTAGCGATATGATAGTTAAGAACGCATTCAGCGAAAAACTCAGTGAAGAATCAAAGCAAAACTGGCTGAGTTACTGGAAACACTTTACCGATCAAGAATATGGCTACTGCGCCGAAAGAAACTGTACAAAAGAACATCAACATGGCGTTTTAGTTACGCAATCATCTTTCTGCCAACGCGCATTGTTTGTTGTGCCACTCTGTAAAGAGCACAGTAACAGCTTTGTAAGCCAGCTAGAGATCGATGATGGCGCAAGTATCGTTCCAACTGAACTAAGCTTATAGGTTTTGTAGGGATTTTGTTGGAACTTGAGCAATGACAAAGGGTTTCGTCATTGCTCTTTTTTATTTTACAAGTTGCGAAAATGAAAGGAGCGCATCCGAGTTGAGTAACTCTCCACGACGAAACATTTCTATGATGATCTCTTCATCAATCAAACGCCCATTATAGGCGGCGATGTGCACTTTATCTCCAGGTTTTAAAAAATGTTCCTCTGCCCAAGGGGAGTAGTTAGGTGCACCCGTATATAGAACTAATTCACTTGGATAGTTTAACTCCGCAAGCTTAGGAAGAATTTGCTCATACATACCCTCATCTTCTTGACTGTTGATCCGACCGACCATCCAAGCCATTAAGTGACAATAAAACACTTTTAACTCTGTGCAACTCACTGATGGAGTTGCCAAATTAAGTTCACCATCTCGCTCAATATAAGAGACCAGCTTTATGTTTTCATCATAATTCGCTGGAGATAATCGAGACACGTTCCACCAATGACGGTTGATCCCCTTCGAGTGCTTGCCCCAAGATTTACGCTCAGAGATTTTCTCACTGCCCGGCAGATTTCGAATCGTGACATCGTTGCCTATCGAGATATGCGTTGTCATTAATGAACTCACTTTTCCTTTTTGATACTCAACCTGACAACGTAAGACAAACTCTGGCTCAGCATCTACTTCGCTCCCTCGTTCTGGATATTTCAGTGTCGAGCCAGACGTAATGGTGTTGTGTTCACTGCAATCAATGACAAATATACCATTGGGTAATTCATTTTCTTCTACACGTTCGGCACCACTGAGGTGACCGGAAAAATTACCAATGATTCCAATACTTAACATGTTACTTCCTATTGTTATGTGTGCGAACTTATGTCACTTGTTTGTTGATGAGTACTTGAGAGCAGGTATCCAGTTGCGCGAGTAGCCACGTGGCTGCAAGCAGATCGGCACTGCCACCTGGGCTGATGTTTCTTTGGATACAGGCTTGATCGAGCGCTTCTAATTGACACTCGAACGCTTGGTGGGTATCAAAATGGGTGTCGAGTATTTGTCTTGCTTCAGTTTTAACGAATTTAAGGCCACCGAGACCTGCACGATTCACTACATTTGTATCTTGATTGTGAGCCATCAAGTTGAGTAGCGCTAAGCTCAATGCCTTCTCTTCAGAATCCCCCCGATTCACTGACTTGTAATAGGTCGGTAAACCATGGTCAAAAATGGTTGGGTACCCTCGCTGAGCTTCACCTCTTACTCCGGTAAATCCATACTGTACGTAAAGACGCTCACCTACCGTTTTAGGCTCACCGCTTATGCTCCTTAACTGATCGTTAACGAGTCCAGAACAACACTCTTTGATCACTGCGCGAACGCGCTTGGAATCATAGCTAATGCCTTTACGATGTAACCAACCAACCGCACCGCAAATTAGCCCTAAGGTAAAGATCATACCTTTATGAGTGTTTACGCCCTTGGTTGTGCGATTCATTGCAACTTCTGCGCGTAGTCCCACTCTTCTCAAAGTAGGGAGTAAATCCCGCGCATGCGTCTCTGCCGCGTTGTAACCGGCCCGGACAAACTCTTTCATAAAGGGTCTAAGTGCATTACTGCTTGCCACAAAAGTATTGATATCCATATCTTTGTGGGCGCCCGAGTTTGCACAATCAACTAGCCCTGGCTTAGGCGTCAGATGTACTTCTAGCATCATTGCGTGATACGCGAGGTTACCTGCAAGTACGCAGATGTTTAGACGAGATTCACCGTTAGTTTCTGGCTCATACAAACTGCAATCGTCCATTAACCATTCTAGTGTTTTATTGGCATGCATTGATTAGCTCCGTCATTTTCTTAATCAAGTCTTTAGCAGTGTGCGACTGTTGGCGAATACAAGACTTCGCCTCTTGCTCACATACTAAGCACCGCCTTTTCGGTCGTTTGATAACACTCCTGGGGATAGGACGATAGTCTTTGCGGATAACATCAATATCGAACAGCCGTCCTAGCGTGTGGGTTTCTTCGATTTCAACCATGGTATTTTTTAAGAAATGGATGTCACACGTATCGACAACCACGAGAAGCTCGTAACCTGTGACTTCTTCTTTTATGTCCATCTTAAGAATGGCCATCCCCGACTTCACACACGCATTGACGATCGCTTTATACCCATATTCAAAAGCGACTTTAGCGATATGGTTTTTCTTAATATTACCAACCATGTTGATGGTGAAGCTCACCAGAGGCAGGGAGTGGGCATCCACCCACTCCCGCTGTTTAACAGCCCTTTGCTCCCTGCTATCCAGTATTTGTTCCAAACTGGCTATTGGACCGTCATACACAAACTAATCCTTTACTTGCTTAATCACGTCGATTACTGAACCATCGCGGTAACGTATAACGCCAACAATGTTCTCTTTGTAGCGAATTGCTCTAGGCTCACCCGTCAGTAATTGCGCGCGTTGTTGAAGCTGTTCAACGCCCATCAACGCAACCCCAGCCTTTTGCAAGCGCGCTGCAATTTCAGGTCGACTTGGGTTAACAGCGACGCCATGATCTGTCACTAGGACATCGATTTGGCTTCCTGGAGTCACCGTGTTAAGGACAGAGTTCACCACGGTAGGAATGCGGCCTCGGACAAGTGGAGCAACGATGATCGTTAAGTTTGCCGAAGCCGCAGTGTCACTGTGACCACCCGACGCACCACGTATCACGCCATCAGAGCCTGTAATGACGTTAACGTTGAAATCCGTATCAATTTCGAGTGCGCTGAGTATCACCACATCCAATTTTTCCACTGCCGCCCCTTTGGAAGCAGGGTTAGCATATTGGTTGGCCGAAATCTCAATATGACCTGGGTTACGTGCCATTGAGTCGGCGGCGTTAGCGTCAAATGACTGCACGTCCAGCAGCGTTTTGATGAAGCCTTTTTCATGCAGGTCAACCATGGTCGAGGTGATGCCACCTAACGCAAAACTTGCTTTTATGTTGTTCCGCTGCATTTTCTCTTCAAGAAAACGGGTAACAGCGAGAGACGCACCGCCAGATCCCGTTTGCATAGAGAAACCATCAAAGAAATACCCGGATTGTTCAATCACCTCAGCCGCTTTTCTCGCGATAAGTAACTCTCGTGGGTTGTTGGTCATCCGAGTCGCCCCACCACCAATCTTTGAAGCGTCACCAACACTTGCCACTTCAACTATGGCATCGACATCATCTTGCGCAATCGAAGCTGGCTGGTTAGGAAAAGGGACAATTTGCTCGGTAAGTAAGATGGTGTGTTTAGCGTATTTTGCGTCAATTTGCGCGTAGCCAAGTGAACCACATCGAGCTCTCCCACTGACAGCATTAGCATTACCAAACTCGTCACTGGTTGATACGGCTAGAAATGCAACATCAATATCAATCTCACCACTTTCAACTAAATGAACTCGACCACCATGTGAATGAATTTGAATTGGCTCTTCCATCAAGCCGCGAGAGATTTCTTCTGCAAGCTCTCCACGCAGTCCAGACGTGTAAATCTTTGTCACTACGCCATTTTTGATGTGTTCAACGAGGGGGGCGTGGACATCAGACAATGAACTGGATGCCAAAGTAAGATTTTTAAAACCCATTTCAGCCAGTAAATCCATTACCATATTAACGGTCTTATCTCCCCCTCGGAATGAGTGATGGAAAGAGACTGTCATGCCATCTTTCAATTCACTCGCTTCGATGGCTTGTTTCAACTCCGCGTACAACTTGCGCTCTTTTCTGTTCTCGCAGTCAACGAGATGCTGTGTTATAGAATGCGGCCCCGCATAAGGCTGCAATTGATAACGTTCAATGACATCAATATTTAACTCTTTCATCGTACTGCCTTACCGTTTAATTCCTGATTTTGCGCGTTCTAATGTCCAGCGAGCTCTTTCGATGATCGGTGCGTCGACCATTTTCCCATTTAGAGATACCACTCCCGAGCCTTGACGTTCAGCTTCTTCAGCCACTTCAATCACCGCTATTGCATGCTCAACTTCTTCTTCGGATGGCGCAAAGACGTTATGCAATAGTTCTATCTGGCGTGGATTAATAAGTGACTTGCCATCAAAGCCTAAACTGTGGATATGCCTAGCTTCTTTAAGGAACCCAGCTTCGTTACCTGAATCAGAATAAACCGTATCAAAAGCCATAATTCCTGCAGAGCGTGCTGCTTGTAGAATGGAGCAGCGGGCGAATAATAACTCTGTACCTTCTGGGCTTCGCTGCGTCCGAAGATCTCGCACGTAATCTTCAGCACCTAACGCGATACCTATCAAACGTTGCGAAGCGTGGGCAATTGACACTGCATTGTTGATCCCCATAGCCGATTCAATCGCTGCCAACATTTTTGTGCTGCCTAGCTCGCGACCAAACTCCACTTCTGCATGCTCAATGACCATTTCCATATCGACAACATCTTGCAGAGAATCCGTTTTCGGAAGGCGTATAACATTCACTCCCGCCTTTACCATCGCCATCACATCAGCACGTCCAAAATCCGAGTCGAGCGCATTAACACGCACGACCGTTTCAATGTTTTGGTAGAGAGGATGTTGCAGCGCGTTGTAGACAAGCATTCGCGCGGTATCTTTTTCGCGCAATGAGACAGAGTCCTCCAAATCAAACATGATTGCATCTGCGTCATAGATAAATGACGTGCTCAACATGGCTGCGTTTGAACCAGGAACGAATAGCATGCTGCGTCTTAGGGTTTCACTCATATCGCACCCCACACTAGTTGATGGCAATCAACGCCTTTAGAGGCGCGCATTACAGCAGCTTGGACACGAGCGCGTATCACACAATCAAGGGCACCTTTATCATTAATGGTAAGTCGGGCCGAGGTCACTCCCATTTGCTCAAGAGTAGACATGATCACATTGCGAATGGCGGGCTCAAATTGCTTTTCTACGGAGCTGGTGATTTCAACTTCAATAGAGCGACCCGGAGCGGGCGAAACTTCGACAAGCAAATCGCTCGATTCCAAAGTTCCAGCATATGAGCGCTGAAGTATTTCCATAATGGATCCTTAGGATAGGTTTGGATTAGAACAGACTTAGCCGGCAGTGGTATTCACTGTCTGCGTTACGCCTATTGTCAGTGAACCAGTAAGGATATTGCTGGACTGCGCTCAAATTTCACCATAGGGTAAAGTTGACTTATGGTTTCAATGAACTTAATTACTATAGGGTTATTGGATGCATAAAAAACGCCTTACACTAGAAGCATAAGGCGTTTGCGTTAACGTGCTTTTAATAGGCGTTAGTTGCGAATATAAACTCGCTCTGGGCGGCCTACGCGGCCATGTTCGTTTTCCACAGACAGAAAACCACTAGCAGAGCAGTATTCCAAATAACGTCTAGCTGTTGTCTTACTGATACCAACCGCATCACCTAGCGTTTCTGCAGTAAACTTAATTCCGCAATTGGCATTAAACACTTGGTGAATCTTATCAAGAGTGAGCTCTCCGATTCCTTTGGGTAATCGACTTGAGCTTTTATCTCTCGCTTGCATATTAAACAAGTCGTCAACATGACGCTGGCTGATGGTATCAAACGCTTTAATCGCGCAGTTATATTTCAAATAGCGATTAAGTGTTTCTTGCAGCCTTTCGTAAGAAATGGGTTTTAAAAGGTAGTCGAAACAACCGCAATGAAGTGCTTCTTTTACTGTATCCATCTCGCTTGAGGCTGTCACCAAAATAACATCAGGTTGAGGCGCTTTTTTATCTGCTATGATTTCTCGGAGTAAATCAATACCTCGTCCATCCGGTAAGTAATTGTCTAGGATAATCAACTTAGGCTTATGAATGCGGATCATATTCCTTGCCATGGCAAGGTCAGAGGCAATACCAATGGGGTTAAATCGTAGGGTTTGACGGAAGAACTGTGCGTGTAGTTCCGCAATACCCACTTCATCTTCAATGATTAAGACATCTATTAAATTCATGCTTCATTACCTTTATTCGGAATAAATATTGAGAAAATTGTTCCTTTAGGCTCAGCATCATCGACCAGGATGACACCTCCTGCATTTGTCACATATCGATTAATCAAATACAGTCCGATGCCATGCCCCTCCCTATCATCTTTGCTGGTCACGCCGCGGCTAAAGATAGTACTAGCAATATCGTCAGAGATACCGCACCCATTGTCAGAGACTTCAATCACTAAGTCGTCACCAGCATCAGTGATTAAAACATTGACAACTTTTTCGCTAGCAGGATTTTTCAACGTGGCTTCAAAGGCGTTATCAATCAAATTCCCTATGATAGCTGACAGCTCATTTGGCTCTATTGAAGCATTTAGTTTTGTTAGTTGGCACGTTGGATCAAATTTTAGCTCTAACCCTAATTCACAAGCTCGCGCATATTTCCCTAAGAGAATACCCGCTACTTGCTTTAATAATATTCGGGAGCTAATAAAATCAATTAATTGTTGCTTTCTGGTACTTTCGCTGTTTATTAATTCAAGTGCAGCGTTATATTCTCCTATTTCAATTAATCCACTAATGGTGGAAAGTTTATTAGCGTGCTCGTGACGCATAACACGCAGGTTATCTGTATATTGTTTGATCTGAGTCAATTCGGCAGTTAATGAATTAATATCATTTTTTGCTCTAAAACTAACCACCCAACCAAATAATTCTTCTTGATCAAAGATAGCAACTCTATTTGCAATAACGGTTTGACCATTAAGTACGATTATCTCGTCTTTAATATTCTTATCAAATGGGGTTTGGAAAAAGAACTGCGAGTTTGATAGAAACTCTAAAATAGAGCTGGATTTGAGCTGTTCAAAATAAGATTCGATTCGAAGGATTTCTGCTGCATTTTTATTAACCGCAAGGATTTTTCCTTTACGATCAATCGCGATAACACCTTCGTAAACAGAAGTGAGAATCGATTTTTGCAAATGAAGTGCTAAGCCTATCTCTGAAGGCTCCATGCCATTCATTTTCTTTTTGATGTGATTAGAGAAGTACCATGCACCGACTAACGTCATGATCAACATCAGAAAAAGCTCTAACAACAAAGGCTCAGCGTAAAATGCAACCCACTGATCAAACCGATTGAAGAGATAGCCGACTGAAACAACACCAATGATCTCGCCGTCAAAGTCAATAATGGGCGCTTTGCCACGAACTCCGTAACCTAAGCTTCCTTCACGAAGAGAAATGTATGATTGGCCTTGCTGTAATACGCCGTCATTGTCGCCACCCTGCATCGGATAGCCAATTTTATCCTTAACCGGATGAGAGAGACGGATACCTTTTTCATCACCGACAACAATAAAGCTTGCGTCTGATATTTTATGTAATCTACCAATCAGCCTTTCAATTGCAGGAACATTTTTAATTCTGACTTCTTGAATTAATTCTGGATCACTAGCAATTTCTTTTGCTTGAATTAATGCTCGAGTTCCAACTTGATGTTCTAAAGTATCTAGCAAGCTCTTATGGAAATTAGTCGTTACAATTGCCAACTGTACGATCATCAAACCAAAGATTAATATAAAAACACGACTTCTAAAGGTGAGCCCACTTTTAAACCTATACAGCAGTTGCATAACACCTGCTTTCATAAAAATTCCTTTTACTCATACTTTTAAAAGTATATTTGTCGATAGTTTGCCAACATAAATGATAAAAAGGAAGATAACTAGATCTTCCTTTTCACCTATTTATCAGCCTCCGATCACATACTTGATCATTACGCCAGCAGCGACAGCAGAACCAATTACGCCAGCCACATTTGGCCCCATTGCATGCATTAACAAGAAGTTCTGACTGTTCGCTTCAAGACCAACTTTGTTAGATACACGAGCGGCCATCGGTACTGCCGACACGCCTGCAGAACCAATCAGCGGATTGACCTTCTCTTGGCAAACTTTATTCATTAATTTTGCCATCAACACACCTGTCGCTGTACCAATACAGAACGCGACAATACCAAGTGCAAGAATACCTAAGGTCTGTGGTTGCAAGAACTTGTCCGCCATCAACTTAGAACCTACTGACAAGCCTAAGAAAATCGTAACAATATTGATCAAGCCATTTTGTGCCGTATCGCTCAGACGCTCTACCACACCACATTCACGCATTAAATTACCGAAGCAAAACATGCCTAGCAGAGGCGTCGCTGATGGAAGCAACATAGCAATCAAAATCAGCAGCATCAGTGGAAAGCAGACTTTTTCTAGTTTGCTTACACTGCGAAGTTGCGTCATCGAGATCTTACGTTCCTCAGCATTAGTTAGCGCTTTCATAATTGGCGGTTGGATCATTGGAACCAACGCCATGTACGAATACGCCGCTACCGCAATTGCGCCCAATAGCTCGGGAGCCAGCATACTCGATACGTAGATTGCCGTCGGGCCATCTGCGCCACCAATAATGCCAATCGCAGCCGCTTGAGCGACGCTGAAGTCCATAATACCAAGTTGACTAAGGCCAAGTGCGCCCAACACGGTGGCAAAAATGCCAAATTGAGCCGCCGCTCCTAGAAGCAGAGTTTTCGGGTTCGCTAACAGAGGACCAAAGTCCGTCATTGCACCTACACCCATAAAGATAACTAACGGGCCAACACCAGAAGCGATCGCTACGCTGTAGAAGGTGTACAACATACCATCGGTATAGTTGAACTCCTCTGCGAGCAATTTCAGTTGCACTTTCTCCATCGGTGTGGCCATTTCATAAGCATGCTTTAAGCTATCTTTACTTATGTCAGCAACATTTAAGACGCTGTTTAACACCTGATAAACTTCGGTTTTACCACTGTATATTGCTGCTTCAACCCCACTTATTGCTAAGTTTGCGTCAGGTAAGTTGGCAAGAATCCCACCCAAACCAATGGGCACTAGCAGTAGCGGCTCAAACTTTTTCACAATCGCCAAGTAAAGCAGAATCAGACCGATGAAAATCATCGCTACTTGACCTAACTGAAGGTGAAGAAACCCAAAGTCTTTAATTAACGCAATTACACTATCCATAACTGCACCTTACGCCAATGCCAGCAGTGCATCGCCAACCTGAACGGCATCACCTTCGTTAACAGATACAGCCTCAACAACACCATCTCGAGAAGCTTTAATTTCAGTTTCCATCTTCATCGCTTCGAGAATCAGTAGTATCTGACCTTCTTTTACCTGTTCGCCCGCTTTAGCGTGTACTTTCCAAATGTTACCAGCAAGGGGTGCAGCCACTGTTTCAGCATTACCTGAAGGAGCGGTTGGAGCTGCCGTAACAGGGGCTGCTTTGGGGGTATCAAGAGTAGCTTGCGCGAGCACTTCGGGATCGGCTCCCTCATTCACTTTCACCACATACGCTTGGTTGTTAACATTAACGGTATAAACACCTGGCTCAGTAGCGACTTTCTTGTCATCAGCTTTGGCCGGTGCTTGCTCTGTTGGTATCGGTTCAAATGCTTCTGGGTTGTGTCGGTTTTCGAGGAACTTCCAGCCCACTTGTTCAAACAACGCGACGGTAAGAACATCATCGATAACATCCTCCGTCAGTGAGATCCCTTTTTCTTTTGCCTTTTCTTGAACATTCAGTGTTAATGCTTCAATTTCTGGCTCAATGAGATCCGCTGGGCGACATGTAATCGCTTCTGCACCTTCGAGCACCTGTTCTTGTAATGCCGTATCGACAGGCGCTGGTGTTTGACCATACTCGCCTTTAAGGACGCCAGCCGTTTCTTTAGTAATCGTCTTATAACGTTCGCCCATCATCACGTTGATCACGGCTTGTGTGCCGACAATCTGCGAGGTTGGCGTCACCAATGGAATGTACCCCAAATCTTTACGAACTCTTGGGATTTCTTCTAATACTTGGTCTATTTTGTCGATTGCATTTTGCTGCTTCAGCTGGCTTTCCATATTCGTCAGCATTCCGCCAGGAACTTGAGCAACTAAGATGCGTGAGTCGACACCTTTCAATTGACCTTCAAAAGCATGGTATTTTTTGCGAACCTCGCGGAAGTACGCAGCAATATTTTCAAGCTTAGAGATATCAAGCCCGGTGTCACGTTCTGTCCCTTGTAACGCGGCAACCAAAGACTCAGTTGCCGGGTGTCCGTATGTACCACTCATCGATGAAATCGCAGTGTCAACGCGGTCAACCCCTGCTTCAATCGCTTTCAGCAACGTCATATCGGCCATACCCGCCGTCGCGTGACAGTGAAGGTGCAGCTCTACGTCAAGCTGTTGTTTTAAGGTAGATACTAATTCACTCGCTTCATACGGTGTCATTACACCCGCCATATCTTTGATAGCGATGGAATCAACCCCCATCTCTACCAATTGCTCAGCAAGGTTTACCCATGAGTCCATGGTGTGAACAGGGCTCGTGGTATAGCAAATTGTCCCTTGGGCATGAGCACCTTGCTTTTTCACTGCTTCGATAGCGCGCTGCAAGTTACGAGGATCATTCAATGCATCAAATAGCCGGAACACGTCCATGCCATTGTGCACGGCACGTTCAACAAATTTATCCACCACATCATCGGCATAATGGCGGTAACCTAAAATATTTTGGCCACGGAATAACATTTGCTGCTTAGTATTTGGCATCGCCTTTTTTAGCTCACGCAAGCGTAGCCAAGGATCTTCGCCTAAAAAACGAATACAAGAGTCAAACGTCGCGCCGCCCCAACTTTCTAGTGACCAGTAACCGATTTGGTCTAACTGTTCTGCGATGGGCAACATGTCATCTAAACGCAGACGGGTCGCGAACAGGGACTGGTGTGCGTCACGTAATACAACATCAGTAATACCTAGCGGCTTTTTAATATCAGACATCGTGTTCTCCTAGATTTTGGCACTATTAGCTTTGAGTTGGTTGTGATGATGAATCGCGGCAGTAATCGCAGCGACAATGTTATTGTCTGATGGCGCGCTACTTACTGATTCCGTAATGGCTTCTGTTTTAGGTGGCAGTATCGCTAACGAAACTTTCGTTAACAGACGAATCGCACCCACTAATAAACAGAGAAAAAAGAAGACAAACCCCATGCCTAAGCCCATGAGAACGAAGCCTTCATAAATGATTGGTTGTTGACTCATTATGAATACCCATATTAAAAGAGTGGTATGAGTCTAAAGTGATGTCGGAAATGACTTCGTGAGGCTCATCATCGTAATCCCCCCCCATAAAGTGCATTAATGGCGTTAATTAATTTAATTATTTTTGCAGTACAAACCGCTAGAGATTTAGGTCATTTACGCCATTAAAAACTCATGCGTCATCAATAAACGTTTTTTACCTCTAATTCGTATCGATGAGTTTTCGCTAACGTGTCAATACGAGCATGTTACGTAGACGAGGACACAAAATGGATACCGTAACTCAATTAGAACGACGCGCTGAGCGTAAGAACAAGATTCGCTTAACTCACCAACTCCCGGTGATTGCACTCACCTTAAACATTCCCGCAAACCTAACTCATCAAGCTTGGGTACCTATGTTGTTTAAATCAGCGTTAAATAGCTTTCTCGCAAAAATGGAAGAGATGGATGTTAAGGTAATCGAACAACAATTCGCGACGACACCTACTTACGAAGCCCTATTTGCTGTTGATATCCGTTCAAGCACCTTACTGAAAAAGGCGGTTATCGAAATCGAACATACTCACCCATACGGGGCGCTTTTTAACTTTGACGTTATGTGTCGACAAGGCAAAACCATATCACGCCGCTCATCTTACATGCGCCCAAGGCCTTGCCTAATTTGTGACGATATCGCTCAACGATGTGCAGCAATGAAACGCCATAGCCCAAATCAAATAGAACAAGCCATTATGCAGATCATTAACGCTTAACGGCTAAAAACAAAAAAGCGCTGATTGTTATCAGCGCTTTTTTTAATGGCTCACTTCCGTGGGTTGCTGAGCCTCTTTCACTATCTTCATTGCTTTTCTTTTTACTTGATAAGGGGATGTTTCCAAATCAAACAATTGCTTGAGATGTAAGTATGTCGTTCTTGGTACCAGCTTCTCAATCATCTCCCATTGGTTATCAAAGAGTAAGTTTCTTACCAATGACGCCGATACAGGTAAGTTCTCGCATTCAACACGAGGGATCTCACTTAATGTAATGGTCGCATCTTCTAAAATAGGAGTTGATAGCCATTGCTGCATTTGCTGGTTATAGAATCGAGTCACCGCGCAGATGGGCTCAGTTCCCACAAACCGATGCGTGATGCCTAACGCTGGAGCAATATGACTACGGAAGATTTGTAGATCCATGGCCGTATGGCAGTAGTTAATCACCCCTTCGTCTTTTAAGAAGTAACTTGGAAACGTCGCACGAGAGATAATGTAATCTGAGCCTTCATGTACGATGACGTTAGGAAGGTCTCTCAGGCCCGCTTTAATCATCAGCAACCTATCTTGATAAGTGAAAAACGAACGATCTTCTTTTACCACAAACAGATGTACCCAATCGCATTGTGACGCTGCGTGCTCCACTAAATATCGGTGCCCATTCGTGAACGGGTTCGCGTTCATGACAATGCTGCCTATTGTCTCCCCTTCTCGCTTATAAGCACGTAGGTCATCACAGTAATCTGTTAGACGATGTCGACTGTTCTCTAGCAATATCACACGGTTTTTCACAGAAGCCAGCTTGTAAAAACCAGCTTGCTTAAATAAGCGATAGTTATCAGGTTTAGTATAAATGAACAGGTTGTAGCGCCCCAGGTCATAAGCCATTGTCACTAACTCGCTCAGGAGAGATGTGGACAAACCTTGGCCTTGAACACTTTCATCGACCGCTATTGATTTGAGTGTGTTGCCAGCCAAACCGCCTGTTGCAATGATTTGATGGTTCGAATACGCGACGACAAAAAACTCTACGTCTTGATCAACTCCCAGCCCCATCTTGGTTAAGAACTCTCTTATTGCTCCCATCTTGCGAGGATTTTGTCTTTGAATTTGTTCGAAGCGATACGACATGAGCACGGCTCTTTTTCATTAAGTTAGCCATCTAATTATCAAACTCCTACCCTATGCAAAGGATGAGATATGTCATAGCTCATCACAAGGATAACTAATTAAATGGTGTTTATCGTTTTAATTAAATTGAGGCTTTAAAAAGACAAAAAGCCAATTAATTGATATCAATTGGCTTTGTCCTAACTGCTTAGTTCCCGTTAAGCAGGTTGTTGTACTTGTTTACGCTTTTTCATCATACCGATAATTGGTAGCGCGATAGACAGAACAGTAATACCAATCAATACTTGCGATACTGTAGAGCTTGCGAAGATAGACAGGTCTTGGTTAGAGATTCTGAACGCCTGACGGAATGACTGCTCCATGGTTCCACCCACGATAACTGCTAGGATCATCGGAGCGGTCGGAATGTTCGCACGCTTCATCACAACCCCTGCTACACCTAAGATAACAAGAATGTAGAACTCGATAACTGAGTTACTGATTGCGTAACAACCGATAAACGCTAAGCCAAGTACGATTGGGTAAAGCACCTTAGGTGGAATAGCTAATACGCGAACCAAGACACCCGCTAGAGGAATGTTGACAACCGCTAGGATGATGTTCGCAACGAACATACTTGCGATTAGACCCCAAGCAACATCAGCGTGTTGAACGAATAGTAGCGGGCCAGGCTGAATACCCAGCATCAGTAGCGCTCCCATCATTACCGCCGTTGTACCTGAACCTGGTACACCTAACGATAGCATTGGAATCATCGCACCGATTGACGCTGCGTTGTTCGCAGATTCTGGAGCCGCTAGACCTTCGATTGCACCATCACCAAACTCTTCACTGTGCTTAGAAAGTTGCTTCTCGTTGTTGTAACACATTAGAGAGGCCATTGTACCGCCTGCACCAGGCAGAGAGCCGATGATGAAACCTACTGGCGCACTGCGTAAGATTGCCCACTTAGAACGTTTCCAATCATCACCTTCAATCCAAATACGTTTAAATTTAGTTTGTGCTTTCTTAGTACCCTTACTCAAAGAACTAAAGCTCTTGAATACTTCACCCATCGCGTAGATACCGATGATGACCACTAGGAAATCAATACCGGTTTGCAGGTGCAAGTTACCAAAGGTAAAACGCTCTGTACCTGTCTGTGCATCAATACCAACCGTTGCGATAGCAAGACCAATCACCATTGAAAGGAAGCCTTTGAGCATATTCCCTTTCGACATGGATGCCGTCATTGAAAGTGCCGCAACCATGAGTAGGAAGTACTCAGCAGGACCAAATTTCAAGGCAAATCCAGCAACTGGCTCAGCCAGTAATGTCATTAATACCGCTGCAATCATACCGCCAATAAGAGAAGCAATCGCAGAGATAGCCAGTGCCGATTCTGCACGTCCCTTCATGGCCATAGGATAGCCATCGAACGTTGCCGCCAAGGCTGCTCCATCTCCTGGAGTGTTGATCAAGATAGAGCTACGTGAACCACCAAACATCGCGCCGATATAGACACCTGTCATGGTGATCAATGCAGCGGTTGGACCCATTGCAAATGTCATTGGGAGCAATACCGCTACCCCAGTTGCAGGGCCTAAGCCCGGTAGCATACCTACGATGGTACCTAACACACCACCGACGGTGACAAGAAGCAGGTGATATGGCTGGAAAGCAACACCAAACCCGTTAAATAAGTTAACAAAAATATCAGACATACAAGAGCCTTAACCCATAAAAGGTAGTGGTGGAAGACTAATGGCCAGCAGAGTGTTAAAGATAAAGAACACACTAACCGAGAATGCAACAGCTACCAGTGCACTCTTCTTCCATTCCTGAATGCCACTGGTAATCGTAAGCATCGCGAATAGGAAAAAGAAGGTGCTAATAACGTAGCCAAGCGTGTCGAACAACAATGCGTAACCGATTGAAACAAGACACGTATATAAGATACGTTTACGGTCAAACTTCTTGGTTTCATCTTCATTGATGAGGTCAACGTAAGCTTGAATCGACGCTTTGATGTTGCTTTTTGCGAGTAAGATACCGCCAACAATAATGGCCAGTACGGCTACTCCCATTGGGAAGTAGATGGGATCTAATGGATTTCCAAATGCTGCCCTAGGCATTGCATATGTCATACCACCATAAATAAGACCAAAAGCGATGCTGAATATGCCGGTAAATGCATCCCAGTTTGGACTAACTTTTTTATTTTCCATTTTGAATCCTTTTCGAACCGAGAGAGAAACTTGGTCATAGGAGGTTAGAGCGTTTTGACACGCCCTAACCAACTAACAGGGAACGTTAGCGTTTAAAGATTTCTGCGAGAATGTCTTTGTACTGCTCATTAGTTTGAGCAAGGAACTTAGTGAAATCCTCACCATTTTGGTATGCAGCATCCCAACCGTTACGCTTACGAGCTTCTGCCCACTCTGGTGTCTCAACCATTTCTTTTAGCGTCGTGTTCCAGTAAGTTACCGCGTACTCAGGCATATCTTTCGGAGCAAATAAACCACGCCAGTTTTCGAACGTTGCATCGATGCCCTGCTCTCTTACTGTTGGGATTTTAGCTACTTCACCTTCACCCACACGCTTAGATGCTGTCTGTGCTAATGCGCGAAGATTGCCACTTTCAACTAACTGCGCCACATCGCCAAGACCGGTCGAAATGAGGTCAACGTGTCCACCCAGTACTTGAGCCACCGCACCGCCGTCTTGAAACGAGATGTAATCAATTTGGTTTAGGTTTGGGACACCCGCTGCTTTCGCGATCAATAGGAACTGGATGTGGTCCATACTGCCTGCCGCCGAAGTGCCGCCAACTTTTACAGATTTAGGATCCTTCTTAAGCGCTTCCATTACCTCGTTGATAGAGGTGTATTTAGAGTCTTTAGAGACAACGAATGCGCCGTAATCGGTAATTAGGCGAGCAAGAGGAGTGGTATCTTCGTAACTGTATTTGCTTGAGCCAGTTAGGTTCGTCAACAAAATTGGTGGAGAGTAAACTGAGATAAGCTTGTCACTACCCTTCTGTGTTTGCATGTAAGCCAAGTTAACCGCACCACCACCACCAGGGCGGTTGGTGATTGGCATGTTAGCTTCTACAAGCCCAGTATCTTTCAACGTTTTAGCAACAGTACGGATAGTTAAATCCCAACCACCGCCAGCACCAGAAGGAGCGACAAACGAAAGAGTCTTAGGCGGGTAGTCTTGGCCTGCGACACTAGTTAATGGAAGAACGGCAATCGAGGTCATTGCAGCTCCAATCATCAAGCTCTTTAGTTTCATGTTCATTCTATATACCTATTATGGTTATGTTATTTTGATTTCAACCAGAGGCAGATAAGTCAATAATCTGCCCTAATTGATAGGGTTATTATTGAATGAACAGTCAAGAGGTTATGTGATACGTCACCTTATAAATTAGTTGTTTAATGTAGGTTATGGCGTTAATGGACTTTAATAAAAACCAAAACATAACATATTGAATTTAAATAACTTTAATCAAATACAAACGAATAGTTGCAACCACAAGACATACCTCGGGGCTGATTAAAACCGTAAGGGTCTAAAGCGAAGACCTCATGTAAATAGCCCATCGAGAGACATATCCAACTATGACAGAGGAGATGAAAGGAAAAGATTCAATTGCAGAGGAATACTGCCGTGGAAAGTATGAGGAAGTGGCTCGAACACCATTATTCGAGCCACTTTGAAAGCGAGTTACTGCTCAGAATCAGATTTAGCAGTACCGCTAAAATCAAGGCTAGAGACGTAAACTCTAAAGAAGAAAACTGACATTAAAACAACGACAAAGGCTGATACTAACTCAGCGAAAAAACCTGAGACTAGCGCAAAACCGTTGGTGACTTCAGTGCTGCCAGTTAAAAGCAAATCAAACATTAAGCCGCCCCCACCGATAACGACAACACCTAACATCAATGTTGTCGTGAACTCTTTCGTTTGAGTCCAACTACTACTCATCGCTTCAAACGGGGAACGTTCATTCAGTACTGCTTCAAACTCAGCAAAACCATAACGAGCAGACAGGAACACGCCAGGAATGATCAGCGCCATAATACCAATCAACACTGCAATACCATACAACACATGAACAGCAAAAAGACGGGCCCATTCATTCAATGAGACAGAAAGATTTGCCTCATTACCTGTTACAACAGAAGCCATGTACTTGATAAGGCGACACATGTAAAACGCTTGTCCAAACGCGAACAACGCCAGATAAATCGTAAATATCCAAGCGTTGTCTGGCTCAGATGCATTGATGTAAGCTCCGAACACCGACATGGCTATAAAGAACGGGCCAACAATCTGAAAAATCGGTCCGCGATGGGATTGAATAAAATAGATGCTATCAAGTAATAGTTTCTTCATTCCGACATTGAGTAATTCTATAAAAGGTGGAGCAATCATATCAGAAAGAGAGCGCAGTAGTTCTATATCCCCCTGAATTCACAAACACAGTAGACCAGTTGTCAAATACAATAGGTAATACGAACACTGCATACTCAACTCGCTGGGAGATCTGCCTATCACCGTATCATCGCTAAAGATCAAAATCAGCGTTATACACTTTGAATACATTGACCATAGGTTCTTCCCACCCTAAAGATACTCTCAATTGCTCAACGATGGGCTTCACTTGCTCCTTTGCGACGTTGATTTCCACTTTTAACAAAGCGTAATTTTCTACTTTTCCTTGTTCGCCGAATACAGGGTTAGCTCCATCTAAAGCTCGATGGGAGCCTGTCACAGAGCCAATTGCCCAGCAATGATCATAGTTGCCGATTCTATCAACCCCCGACTCATGTAAAGTGCTGAGCACCAATTCTTTCTGCTCTGGTTTACAGAAAACTTCTAGTTTGTACATCTAACTTCTTAGCTCCATTGACTGATCACTGTTAACACCAAACTCGATTTTTGAGCTAGGCTACCGAGCGTTATTCATCCTCTAAAAGACGCCGCTATTTTAAATTCTGATCGTTTAGAAAGACAAACCCAGCAATTTTAACTCTTCTTCACATTGCGCTGCGTTAACAAACAAGATCCCTGATAGACCAGCAGCCTTTGCACCTTCAATATTATGCGGCATGTCATCAATAAATACGGTTTCCGAAGGGGCTAACTCATGCAGAGAAACTAGCGAATGATAGATTTCAGCTTGAGGTTTGAGTAACCCTACTTCCGCCGATACTGTTGCCCCTTCAAACAAATCCCAAAACGTATATTCTGACTTCAAATAAGCGACGATTTCATGAACATTGTCAGTTAGAGCAAAAACATTGTAACCTGCTGACTTAACACGCTTAATAAGGTCTACTGAGCCATAAATAAGGACCTGAGTTTGTTTGACATAGTAGAATAAGCGTTCGCATTCTAATTCGGACAAGCCTAGCGACTGTTGATACTGAGCCTTGGCGTTAGATTCAGAAATAAAGCCCTTATTTAAATCTAGCCAAGTTTCTGACTGAAAGATTGACCTCGCCAGTTCTTCTGATTCCTTTCCCTCGCCAAAAGTGAGCCTAACTATTTCTATAGGTGCCCAACGAACAATGACGTTTCCAACGTCAAAGACTACATTTTTGATACTTCCTGAAGCCATTTATTTTCTCCTTTCGGGCAACGCCTCGTTATGTATTACAACACTATGCAGACAAACAAACTGAACAAACCAGATAGAAACAGTAACATACTGACACCTACATCAAAGTTTGATTGGCTTTCGTCCAGTTGAGGTTCATTAACCATTGATGCCGCAACCCGAGTCGCACTGTGAGGACTATGCCGCAGATAAGAATCCTTACCTGACTTGGTAATGAGAAAAAGTCCGCTAAGGCTCCATTGAATCAATAAAGAGTAAAAGAAGTAGTCACTTATGAAATTCAATTTTGGAATTGAAAAAAGCAGCTCACTTATATGAAGAATAAGAGCGATGAGCCCATTCACCACAAGAGAAAATACTAAGATTCTTAACATCTTACCTCCTTATAGATACATTGATATCAAGCCCAAAGGACCTTTACATACTATACAAACAAAGCTTGAAAAGTCTGATCTTGCTTAATAGACATCAAGCTAGAAGAGAGTGAAGCGAGCATTGCTTCATGCACAAAATTGCCCATGCTTATGCGTTTAACACCCAAATCTTTCAGTTCGGAAAAGCTAGGTAACTCTGGAACGCACATGACATTGACAGGCAAAGGCGTACTTGTCACAACCGCTCTAATATCACCAATGTTCCTAATACATGGTAAAAAAATCCCATCAGCACCAGATTGTTGGTAACGACTAATTCTCTCGATACTTACCGCGACTGGATCGTCAACAGCTAGCAAGAAAGCATCACTCCTCACATTGATGAACACTTCTACATCGGCTTCGATTAACTGGTGTCTAACTTTGCTTAACATATTTGAAAATGAGGCACTGTCAGTCAACCGTCTTTGACCTTGGACCAAAACACTGTCTTCTATATTTATGCCAACAACACCTAGGTTGACCAATTCAATAATGTTCTTGGCGATAACCTCCGGCATATCCCCGAAACCCGACTCAATATCAACAGTCAATGGCAGAGTTGTTATCCTTTTGATTGCTTTTACAATTAGCAGTAAGTCTTCAAACTGGATGTTTTCTCCATCATCCTTTCCAAGGTTATGCGCAATTGCTGCACTAGAAGTTCCAATGGCTTTAAAACCAATCTTCTCTGCGATCTTCGCACTCGTTGCATCCCAAACATTACAAATAACGAGTGGCTCTTCCGCGTAGTGCATACTTTTAAACATGTCTGATACTCCTATATAGTTCTTAACTAGCGATTTCAGACAGATACTAGCAATGGACGTGTCATAGGGTTCGCCAATTTCGGAACTGAACGTGAATTTGGGACTTCAACTGTCGGTTACCTAGCACCTCTTGAAGCTCTCGAAGTACACCTTCTTTTAGCTCTCATAACCTTCCCTGCTACTCTCTCATAATGCTTCCTTTTGAGGACTAGTTCAATTAACAATCAATAAGTTAGGATAACCAAACCAGATAAGGTTGCAAGGTGTCACACTATTTCCAATAGAAAACCCATTGGATATAAAAAGCGTAACTAAAATGGTAAAGAAGGAAGTGAACACATAAGCGGATTCGAGTGTCGGAAAGACATAGAACAGAGAACAGAGAACAGAGAACAGAGAACAGAGAACAGAGAACAGAGAGTTAAAGCGATCTTTGGTAATTGGATAGGCTTACCAAAGTAAACGTCACGCAAAGAAGCCACGTTCTACAGGTATCTAAATAACTTATTGAGAGAAAAGCAAAAAACGAGAATACTAGATAGAATTACGATTTTGAAAAATACACATCGTGACACTTTGTCGTATCAGTGCTAATTGGAATTGCTTAAAATTGATGTAAATCTTTGAAATTACTGAAGAGTATTGGAGCGTACTGCGGGAATCGAACCCGCATCATCAGCTTGGAAGGCTGAGGTAATAGCCATTATACGAAGTACGCTTTGTCGTCTGGACGTGTTCTAATATGCCAGATCTAACTGAAAAGAAAAGCGTTTTTTCTTAGTTTTCGTTCAAGTGATGAATAGATAGCCACATAGATTCATATTTGTCGCCTTTTTGGTCAATCTACAATCTCCGATACCGCTCTATTTTTACCCCAGGTTTTGGCTTGGTACATAAGACGATCTGCTGCAATCAAATCCAGTACCGAATCTGGGCTTTGATAATAAGCGCAGCCTAAGCTAACTGACACCTTGGCAATAGCCTCTGTATCCAACTTTATGGCACTTACTGCGGCACAAAGAGATTCCGCTTGATCATGAGCTTCACAATAGTCCAAATCAAACGCCAACAAAGCAAACTCTTCTCCCCCTACTCGCGCCATTAGAATATCTGGACCCAAACTTTCTTTCGCCGCATCTGCTACAAGTCGAATCACTTCATCACCAACTGCATGTCCCCAGGTATCATTAATCGCTTTAAAATCATCGATATCGAAAACCATCACGGCAATAGGACGGTTTTGAGGTTTAATCTCTTTCAACCGCTCCATGAAATAGCGCCGATTATGAATTTGAGTAAGCTCGTCTGTCAATGAAAGAGTTGTCAATTGTTGGTTTGCCCGCTCTAATTCGATGGTTCGCGCTTTAACAGTGCGTCGGAGCAAAACGATGTAAAGCAACACAGCTAACGAAACAGCACCAATTGCCAAAGGAGTAAAGAAGTTTGGGTAAACCGTCTCAACATGAATCCAGCGATTAAGGATGTTAGTTCGCTCATCATTCGAAAGCTTGTTAAAACCAGCATCAACGCTCTCAATTAACGCGCTATTTCCCTCTGCTACAGCAGGAAAAATATCACCGGAGTAGAGAAACTTCACTGGAACAAATTTTGTCGGATGAGAAGTAGAATAAAGATAGAAATTAGCTACGTGCAAATCTGCGATAAACGCATTTACCTCACCAGAGAAGGCCCCTTCAATCATTTTTTGGTTATTAGCATACAGTTTAAGGTTTGCTTGTGGGAACTCAGTCCGAGCGTAATGCTCTTCATATCCGCCCTCTACCACACCTACCAAGTCTTGCGTACCCCCTTCTAGAACCGTATTTACATCTACCGATAGCGCTTCTTGGCTGTAATATAGCTGCGTTTCGATTGTGAATAGCGGCTCTCCGTAGTCAAAGAACTCTTCTCTTGGCTTCGACCACATCAACCCTGCATGAACATCGGCTTGCCCCTCTCTTACCGCGACAATCGACTCATTCCAATCGAGCAATACAAACTCAACCTCCACTTGGTTACGCGCTGCATACTCTCTCCAAAAATCGATTAAGATGCCTGCTGGTTGATTGTGTTCATCTAGATATGAAAATGGCTTCCATGCTTTAGAGTTTGCCACTTTAAGCGTGGATTCTGTTGCATTTACCTGCGGAAGGCTAAACGCTGCGACAAACGTGATCGCGCCGCACAGACATAAAAAAGCTCGAGCTAGCAGTAACCATTTAACAGGCGAAGTTTGTCGGACCCAATCCATAATCAGAAATACGTTATTTACACTAATGTAAATACTAGACCAAACCTAATGCTAAAGTTGTAGAAATACCAATCGCAATTTGGAAAACCCCGATTTTGCCCCCCTCGACGATGCTACTCCCAATCTAAAAGAGCAGCTAATAACTCCACTTAAGGTTCATAAAGATCATTGTCGTCGGATTCACACCAAACAGGCTTTTTGTTCTGCCACCAAAGTGTTGAAGCACCGTCAGAAATTGCCAATCATTGGCCAAAGAGTAGCTATTCGAAACCCCAATAAAATAAGAATTATCTTGGTAGTAACTAGAAGATAGAGTCATTCGATTCAACGGCGTCAAATCAAAACTGAGATCGAGATAAGTCGTGTGGGAAGTAAAGCTCAGAGTTTTTGCAGAAAGAGGTAAGCCAAGATAACTTTTTGCATTAGCTATATCGATTGGGTTGTCGATATAAAGCCAAGCCACTCTCATCAGCCAACTACGTACCCCTCCAAAGCTGTAATCTACTTCGCTGCTGGCCACTAGCATCTGATTCTGTTGTTCCAAAGTAAGTTGACTATCAGTGGGATCAAACCAGGTTAACTCTGCTCTTAAACCTGCCCCTAATACGTCTGTGGCAAAACCAGCGCCGATGACATGATCCGATAATGATTTTCCGATGATCAATTGATAGTCCCAGCTCCGCATATTTCCATAATATCGCGCTGCGGCACTATTGAGTTCGCTATCTCTGCTAGGGCTGAACGCAGCTTCAACACCACCAGCAAAACCTATCTGTCGCCCCACCAATATTGCGTCAGAGCCAGCCCTCTCTTCATAGTCAAAATCATAAATCGAATAGGCATTAAACAAATCGTTTGGATTCCACACCGTATTCATTGCCCAATTGATCCGAAAACGACCAACTCGCGCTTTCCATTGATCATTCTGCCAATCAACGAATAATCTATCCAACTGGCTATTGACGATTACGGAGTCATTCTCGACTAGGTTTCGACTCATATCCCAGTAGCCACTATCCCTCTCAATATACTGACTGTAATAAGGTAAGTCTAAGCTATCACCCATTAACACTCGGTTTCGCAACCCCAGATTAATGCTCACGCCACTGTCGAAACGGTACTCAAGATTGAATCGTTGATGAAGTAAATGGTCTAGATTATCCTTACCTTCTTTCGGGTAGGAATAGGTCGCCATGTATTTCACGTAGCCACCCATATCCCATGGGCTTTGTGAGGTTAGGCCAGGAATTTGAGCATATTGAGGAGCGTTCCACAGCGCGCAGATCATTATGACTGACATGATACCTAACGAACGCAACCTCACTCTAAGCCCCTTCACTCACAGCGATATCGACGCTGCCTCCAGAGTAAATATCTTTAGTAAGCTTGCCATCTTCAAATACGATAACACGCTTAGCTCGCTTGATGACTCTCGGATCATGAGTTGAGAAGATAAACGTCGTTCCCTCTTGCTGATTAAGCCTTTGCATTATATCTAGCAGCTCAGCAGTGCTTTGCGCGTCGAGGTTTGCCGTGGGTTCATCCGCCATAACGAACCTAGGGCTTGGCGCGAGCGCTCGTGCAACTGCAACACGCTGTTGTTGACCACCCGACATCTTGCTGGGAATTTTGTCTTTTTGCTCGCTAAGCCCAACTTGATCGAGCAAACTCAACGCTCGCTCTCGGCACTCTTGCTCACTGTGACCTTGTAACTGCATAACGAATTCAACATTCTCTAATGCCGTTAAAACAGGAAGTAAACTGTAGTCTTGGAATATAAAGCCAATGTTGTCGCGCCGGAACGCAATTAGTGCTTTTTCGGACAGCTGGCAAATGTCGCATTCATCTATGAAGACTGAGCCAGATGTCGGAGTATCAATCCCACCGATCAAATTCAGCAATGTGGTTTTTCCCGAGCCAGATGGCCCCATCACAGCGACAAATTCACCCTGTTTTATTTCAAGGTCAACGCTTTGCACTGCGTGAACTGGGTAATCCGTCTCTTGATTATATATTTTGCTTAGTTGAGTGAGTTTAATCGTCATTAACGTTTCTCCGCCATAGCATCGACTGGCCGCTGCTTCAAAATCTGCCTCGCTGGATATATCGCGGCTATAAAGCTAGCCGCAACCACAATAAATAGCACCATCACATATTCTTCTAGTGACACCCGAGGCCGTAGCAAAGTATCAACGCCATAAGCGCCGAGCCCATCAGACATTGCCGCTAACGAGATACCAAAATGGTTAAGCGCTTTTATAATGACACTACTTAAAAATATACCGAGTAGCGCTCCCGCAGCCCCTAGCATTGAAGTTTCAAGTATGAGCAAGACAAATATCTTGTGTTTCTGCATACCCACGGCCATTAACACACCGAATTCTTGAGTTCGTTCATAAACAGACATCAACATAATATTGATGATGCCGAACATCATTGCGATCACGAATATGATAAGAATGACTTGGTTACTGACATCCATAGTACTCATCATCGTGGCAAGCATAGGCTGAATTTTCTGCCAGTCTCTGACAGTAACGACACCCTGCCAAGGAGCTTTGCTCACCATATCGTTCAACTGCTCAATGGTATTTCTTATCTCAGAGGCATCTTTGAGCAACACCGCAATTTCATGTACTCCTTCCATTTGCGCAGTGCGTTGTAAATCAGCCTTTCTGACAAACACATTGCGATCATCAAATGTCGTGGATGGCGTCTTAAATAGGCCCCTCACTCGATACGCGGCTCCCGCTACTTGGCCATTAGCATCAGTAAATGTGAGCACGACTTTAGAGCCCACTCTAAGATTAAGGCGCTCTGCTAGTTTTTCCGATACCAAAATAGGGTTTCCGCCTTGTTGGTCTAGCCATTCCCCTTTTGTGATGTGCTGGCTTAGCGGCGTGATTTTCGCTTCGCTATCAAGTTCCACACCATTAAAGCGCACCGCTCGGTTACTGCGCGACGAAGCAACCATTCCGTCGACAAGAAATCGCTCAGAGACAACATCTACGGATGGTATTTGCCGTATTTCATTAATTAGCTCATTAGCCGCGGGGATCTGAGCGGAGATGTCCGGGTTGAGAAGATAGGCTTTATTATGAACTTGGATATGACTTGTTTGCCAGCGAATCGCATTGCTCACTAGACTGTCTACGAAACCCGTCATGAAGCCCATCATGGCAATAACCCCCGTTAAGCCGAATATCATCGCTCCTATAATGATTGAGGTACGTAATTTGTTGCGCCAAAGATTTCGCCAGGCAAGTTTAACGAGCATGGGCTCCTCCTTTTAGCGCACGAGATACATTCAAACGAGCTACTCGAACAAACGGATAAATCAAGCACAAACACATCATAGTCAACACAATGATGACTTGATCGAGAACTAATTGAGGATCCGTTGAAATGGGGATGATAGGTTCAAACCCTGACTCAAGCATAAGCTCGGCAGCATCGCCCGTAAGCTCTAGAGGATTGAGATAAAAATAGCTCATCACTGGCACACTGAGTACGATACCGCCGATAACACCAATCATAGCGATAAACGCAGATTCCATTAGCAATAGAGCCGACAGCTTTGAGCGTAACATCCCTGTGGCGAGCATTACGGCAAACTCTCGTTGTCGCTCTAACGTCATCATCAAAATAGTGGCAAATAGCCCAAAGCCGACAATTCCGTACAAGACGTAAACTAAAAAGATGCCGCCCGCTTTATCCATAAGAATTTGCTGAGCAAGCTCAGGGGAAAGCTCTCGCCAATCTTTAACAGCGGATTCCGGAGAGTAGTGTTTGCGCAGCTCTAAAACCGTTTGGTCTAGATGCTTTAAATTATTGACATCAAGTACCCAGTTGGTCACTAAACTTGGGGTCGAATAGAGCTTTTGGGCCTCCGCTAAAGGCATGTAAACGAGTTGGCTATTCAGTTGTTGTAATGGGAAACGAATTACTCCAGAAATGGTGTATAAGCCTGCTGCCGTTTGTCCTCGGTAACCTTGCCCATACAGAATAAGTTCATCCCCTACCTTCACCCCTAGATAGTCTGATACCCCTTCACTAACCACAACAGATGTTCCACTCGAAGAAAAAAAACTACCTTCACTTATTTTGGCGCTGACGTTGGAGTAAGCGTCTTCTTTTTCTGGTTCGATTCCTAGAACTAGTACACCTTTAGAACGTTCATCTGCAGCAGCTAAGGCGACCGATTCGATTCTAGGTAGCACGCGAGTCACATTTGGATGATTTGCCGCAAAATCGATGAAATCATTATCCTGTGGCATCACATCATCAATGCTTTGCGAGGTATAAAACTCATGATGCTGTAGTTGTATCAGACCAGTATAGAAGCGAGCCGCATTTTCAATGTTTGAGCTATAGCTTCCTTCTTGAAAACTTCGAGTCATCAGCGACAAGAACAACGCCAATGCTAATGCCGAAGCAGTCAGCAGAGTCCTTCGCTTTTGTCGCCAGAGATTTCGCCAAGCGAGTTTGACTAACATCGATTATTCCCTTAGCGCTTTCATTTGACTAAGCGAAAAGAAATCATCATCAATAGCAAAATCGAACTGAGCCTTGTGAGTCGTTAAAACGGTTTTGTGCCCTTCTTTATCCACTGGTGACATTTCCATGCGAGTAGGTAAAAAGCGACCGCCCATATCCTTGATATCAAACGTTTCCATAACATTGACCAAATCCTCAAACTCATCATAGAACTCCACCTTGCGTTGTAAGTGAGTTTGTTTCGAGATCCAAAGCGTTACTTTCGTCCAAACCACTGGCGCATCCGGCTTCGCTACTGCATCAATAACCCATACTTCATCCTCGTCAAAACGATCTTCTCGAACTACCGAGTGTTGATAGTCAACAACGATGGAAGATTGGTTAATCAAATCATCGTTAGTAAAATCAGATCCCATCCAAGATTGGCTAAGCATTGATGGCGCAATTTTGATCACTCGTTCTATTGTAGGCACCCAATTCCACATTTCTCGCTGGCGTTTAAGAGAAGCACTCCCTTTGTCCTTTGCAGGTGCCGTTACCAACACCATCGAGAGCTCCGTTCCTTTCGTCCAGCTTTTCATACTCATGGAGCGCTGCCAATCCGGGCGAACAATTTTCATGGTGGACTCGGTGTAACTAGACTCTCCTCTCATCGCTTTATCAGATAAGGACACTAATTGAGTAGCATTAAGATTCGTTACAGAAGAGGCAAACACCAAGGAAGGAAGAAAAGTACAAAACAGGGACAAAAAGCGTTGGAGTAGTTTAGGCATAAGGCTTCCTAGCCAATCAAGTTGTAGCTCAATAATACCCGCTAAGTGAAAGTAAATATGAGAAACAGGCTAAAAATCGAACGTTAGATGCCCCACTTTATTGCATGCAAAAAAAAGCCCCTACACAAGGTAGAGGCTCAGTTACGTGATGCAATCAATTAGATGTTTGCAGCAGCAACATAGTTGTTCAGCTCTTCATTTGACACTGTCGCAACGTGTTGGTCATTCAGGTAGAACGCAACGCTATCTTCAGCTTTCTCGCCACGAAGTACTTTTGTCGTACCGTCAATGTACGAAATGTCCATTTGCATCGTGTTCTCATCAATTTGTTGCATCGTTGCTTGCTCGATGTTCGAGTTATTAGATAGTGGCACGGTTGTTAGTGTGCTATCCAAGTGCTCGTTAACTTTGATGTAGTTCTTTGTTGGCGTATCAACTACTGCAGGTGATTTACCTGTGATTGGGTTTTTGCCTGTCCAGAATTCAATTGCGTTGAAAATGAAAAGGTCAGCTGCACCAGCAATACCGTAAACAGGAGATAGTAGAAGGAACATACCTTCACGACCATAACGGTTATCTACAACTTCAAGATTGAATTTAGATACCATACCTGTTGTCGCCATTTGCCCCATACAACCAGTAAGAGAAGATAGACCAAGGCCAGCTACGATTGCGATTTTTAGTGCATTTGATTTCATGTTTTACCACCACTGTTTTGAGATGGCGGGCATCCTACTCCTGAATTTTTTTTAAGCAATCTCCCCCCAACCATATTTGACACAAATTTAACTGTGTTAAGACTCTGTTTTTTATAGGATAATTCTTACTCAGCACACTACAAGTTGTGACAAGTCTTTTACTAAATCACAACGCTTTGTGATTCGTGTTCAAAAAAACCGCATACGCACTCAGGCGCTTATTTGTATAATACAAATCACTAATTATCTCTTTTCTTACGTCATTGATGACTGCTCAATTTATAAACAGATAGTTTTATCATCCGTGAGAATGTTAAAAATTAAACGTTATATCAACAGTAATGAATTAGCTATTAATCCCAGCTTTTAATAGAAATTAAGACGAAAAGTCCAAAAATACGTTACTAAGTTAGCGAATATCAGAACTGTTTTCTAAGTCATGTTTTCCGACAAAGATGTTGCGATCTCATTTATAAAATGAATAATAAGCGATGTTACAAACATGTAACAAAGCACAACATCATATAAATATTATTCATATAAACTTTAATGCACAGGCAGGAAAAGCATGACAAAGCGTATCTCGCTTGCCCTTTTGGCAAGCACATTTGCAGGTAGCGCTGCGGCTTCCAACTTGGATGACAAGATTAACGAAGTAGTAGCACCCATCGTCAACCCATTTGTAGGAATGATCTTCTCGACAATTCCTTTCCCTTTTACTGACGTACAGGTGCCGTGGATCGTTCTTTGGTTGGTCGTTGCAGCTCTTTTCTTTACTTTTTACCTTGGCTTCATCAACGTTCGCGGTTTCAAACACGCAGTTCAGCTAGTCTCCGGTAAATTCTCTGATCCAAAAGCGAAAGAAGATGGCGAAGTATCCCACTTCCAAGCTCTGACTACAGCACTTTCTGGTACTGTGGGCCTGGGTAACATCGCAGGTGTTGCAGTAGCAGTCTCAATTGGTGGTGCTGGTGCTACATTCTGGATGATACTTGCGGGTCTACTTGGTATGTCCAGTAAGTTCGTTGAGTGTGCTCTTGGTGTTAAATATCGAAACACAAACCCAGACGGCACCGTTTCTGGTGGTCCAATGTACTACCTAAGCAAAGGTCTAGCTAAACGTGGCAACGCAGCGTTTGGTCGTACTCTTGCAGTGCTGTTCTCTGTGTTCGCTATCGGTGGTTCTCTTGGCGGCGGTAACATGTTCCAAGCAAACCAAGCGTTCAAGCAGGTTGTTGGTGTAACAGGTGGCGACGCTTCATTCTTCGCAGATAAAGGTTGGTTATTCGGTCTTATTCTTGCGGTAATCGTTGGTATCGTGATTATCGGTGGCATCAAATCTATCGCGAAGGTTACAGAGAAAGTTGTTCCATTCATGGCAACTATCTATGTAGGTGCAGCACTTGTTATCCTACTGATTAACTTCGACAAGATTGATGACGCATTCGGCGCGATCTTCCACGGTGCATTCACTGGTGAAGGTATTGCAGGTGGTGTTATCGGCGTACTTATCCAAGGTTTCAAACGTGCGGCGTTCTCGAACGAAGCGGGTGTGGGTTCAGCAGCAATTGCTCACGCAGCAGTAAAAACCAAAGAGCCAATGTCTGAAGGTTTCGTATCTCTACTAGAACCTTTCATCGATACTGTTGTTATCTGTACGATGACAGCACTGGTCATCATCATCACGGGTTACCTTGATACTGACCATGGTCTTGCGGGCGTAGAGCTAACTTCTGCGGCATTTGGTAGTGCAATTAGCTGGTTCCCATATGTACTTGCTATCGCAGTAGTCCTATTTGCCTTCTCAACAATGATCTCTTGGTCATACTACGGTCTGAAAGCTTGGACTTACCTATTTGGTGAGAGCAAAACAGCAGAGCTTATCTTCAAAGTTAAATTCTGTGTGTTTGTTGTTATCGGTGCAGCAATGAACCTAGGTCCTGTAATCGACTTCTCAGATGCAATGATCTTCGCTATGGCACTGGTTAACATCGTAGGTCTATACATCCTTGTGCCTGAAGTGAAACGTGACCTAGCAGATTACCTAGAGCGCTTTAATGCAGGTAAAGTGTACAAGGTACAACAAAAACAAAATCTGACTGAACAGCCAGAATCTTAATCGCACGATTCGCATTAAACAGCAGGCAATAGCCTGCTGTTTTTATTTCTACCACTTCAAATTTATTTGCTAGCACGAACTCACCGAGTAGCGAATCTATCTAGTTCAATCGAACGTTTAGCTTTAAAAGCGACATCTTCTGCTAACAACTCACTCAATGTACACTCTGATTTACTGCTGATTCTAGAGCAAATTTAGCATAATTTAACATTTTGGTTACACTTACCTTAAACCGTAGATACCAAGATTCATTGCTAGATTGTTGTGTATTAGCAGTTTAAAAAAGCGTGATGGTAATTTTCCTTAGTAATTTGTTTCAAACTCCTGAGCTAAAAACCATCACAAGGTATCTACCTAGACTCATGCCGAAACATGGCTAAAAGTCACGATTGTTCTTGATTTGGTGCGATCCACTAAGCAAGAACATAAAAGGAGATCCCGATGAACGTTCAAGCTCTACCCATGCTGCGATTTATCGACCATTTGGGTGAAGTTGTTGGCCAGTTACCTAGCTGGGCAGATGCCTCTACCCTAACGCAGTTCTACCAAGATATGGTCATGAGTCGATCCTATGACAACAAAGCCGTAGCACTCCAGCGAACAGGTAAACTTGGTACCTACCCTTCCCACTTGGGCTCGGAAGCTTATGGTGTGGCGATTGGACACGCCATGCACGCTAAAGATGTATTTATTCCCTACTATAGAGATATGCCCGCCATGTGGGTGAGAGGCGTACCGATGGAGAAGAATCTCCAGTACTGGGGTGGTGACGAACGAGGCAGTGATTTTTCAACGCCCGAAGGAGAACATAGTCGAGACTTACCTTTCTGCGTACCTATTGCGACGCAGTGTACTCACGCAGTCGGAGTCGCTTCTGCACTTAAAATCGAAAGTAACCATCAAGCTGCACTCGTCACATGCGGTGATGGCGCTACTTCTAAAGGGGATTTTTTAGAGTCTATAAACTGTGCTGGAGCATGGAACCTGCCATTAGTGTTTGTCGTCAACAACAATCAATGGGCTATCTCAGTACCACGTAGTTTGCAATGTGCAGCAGATTTTCTTTCGGAGAAAGCAAAGGGAGCTGGCATACAAGGCGTAACCGTAGATGGTAATGACATAGTTGCAATGCACGATGTCGTTTTAGCCGCGTTAGACCGAGCGAGAAAAGGCAAAGGCCCGACCTTAATTGAAGCTATCAGCTACCGTCTTAGCGATCATACTACCGCAGACGACGCGACCCGCTATCGTAGTGATGACGAACTGAAACTCGCCTGGCAATATGAACCCATTGCACGCCTAAAAGCCCATTTAATAAACCTTGGTGCTTGGAGTAAAGAGCAAGACGAATCTTGGCTTCAGTATTGTAAAGAGACGGTCGAATCAGCGGTAGAAAACTATTTGAACATAGTCCCGCAAGCACCAGAAACCGCATTTGATTACCTGTACGAATCCGCGCCAGCGGAGCTAAACGAACAACGCGATCTCTTGATTCACAAAGTAATGCGCATGCAGGGAGGCAATCGTGGCTGAAATTACATTAGTAGAAGCGGTTAACCTCGCTCTCCATCACGAGATGGCGAAAGACAGTAATGTCATTGTTCTTGGTGAAGACGTGGGAGATAACGGTGGTGTTTTCCGAGCAACCGTTGGCTTAAAAGAAAAGTTTGGCCTTCGCCGAGTCATTGACTCTCCCTTAGCGGAAGCCTTAATTGGTGGAGTGACTGTTGGTATGGCGAGTCAAGGTTTACGACCAGTGGCCGAATTTCAATTTCAGGGCTTTGTCTTCCCTGCATTGGAACATTTGATGTGCCATGCTGCTCGCATTAGAAATCGTACTCGAGGGCGACTTACCTGCCCTGCTGTTTTTCGCGCTCCATTCGGTGGAGGTATTCACGCCCCAGAGCACCATTCTGAAAGTGTAGAAGCCCTATTCGCTCATATTCCTGGATTCAAAGTCGTCATTCCCTCTTCGCCCCAACGAGCATACGGTTTGTTGTTAGCGTCGATTCGCAGCAATGACCCAGTAATGTTTTTCGAACCCAAACG
>NZ_CFHWOM010000004.1:198599-212376 GCF_984391705.1 Vibrio sp.
TGTTGTTAGCGTCGATTCGCAGCAATGACCCAGTAATGTTTTTCGAACCCAAACGAATTTACCGCACGGTTAAATCAAACGTGGTAGACAATGGTGAAGCGCTTCCTCTTGACACCTGTTTTACTCTGCGCAAAGGCAGAGACATTACCCTCGTCACTTGGGGAGCATGTGTCGTTGAATCACTCCAAGCCGCGGATACCTTATCCAAGCAAGGAATCGAAGTAGAAGTTGTCGATCTCGCAAGCATCAAACCTATCGATATGAACACCATCTTAAAGTCACTCGATAAAACCGGTCGGCTTTTAGTTGTGCATGAAGCGAGTCGCAGCTGTGGCGTTGGTGCCGAAATCATTTCACGCGTCGCCGAAAAAGCAATGTGTACCTTAAAAGCACCACCCAAGCGCGTCACTGGTATGGACACCATCATGCCTTACTACCGAAATGAAGATTACTTTATGATTCAAGAACAAGACATCGTATTGGCGGCAAGAGAACTAGTGGAGGGATGGAAATGAAGAGTTTCTTATTACCCGATTTAGGAGAAGGGTTAGCTGAGTCAGAGATCATTGAGTGGCATGTTAAAGAGGGCGATAAGGTTGAAGTTGACCAAACCGTTTTAACCGTAGAAACAGCCAAAGCGGTAGTTGAAGTGCCTGCACCATACAGTGGAACCGTTGTGCGTCGTCATGGCAATGAAGGAGATGTCGTCAATATCGGCAGTTTACTGCTTGAAATCGAAGAGGTCTCGGCACAAAAATCTACTACCAAAGAGCAAAAACAGACCAGTGACGCCGCGACTGTTGTTGGCAATGTGTCTCAAAGTGCCCATCATGTCGACGTGGATGACTTCTGGATAGGAAATGATAGCAGTCACAACGATCATTCAAATGTCATTGCCATGCCATCAGCGCGGCTCCTTGCTAATAAACTGGGCGTCGACATTGATAAGGTGGAAGGTACTGGACAAGATGGCTTAATCACTGACGATGACATCTATCACGAAGCAGGAAGACAACAACCAGGCACTGAAGTCCTCAAAGGTGCGCGTCGAACCATGGTCTCAACCATGACCGAATCTCACCATAATGTTGCCTCTGTCACCATTACCGAAGAAGCCAGTTTAATTAACTGGAGTAAGGATGAAGATATCTCTACTCGGTTAATTGAAGCCGTGGTGTATGCCTGCCAAAAAGAGCCAGCACTAAACGCATGGTTTGACGCTGACACAATGACTCGTTGTGTACATAGTACAGTCAATATTGGGATCGCGGTGGATAGCGCCCATGGATTGTACGTCCCTGTTCTTCGCCATGCAGATACCTTTCAGCCAAACGACATACGCCAATGGCTAGATAACACCGTTAAAGGAATTCGAGAGCGTAAGATTGGTCGAGAACAGTTGCAACATGCGACCATTACACTCTCTAACTTTGGCGCGATTGCCGGGATTTATGCCACACCTGTGGTATCCCCTCCCCAAGTCGCGATCGTTGGCGCAGGGCGCATCATAGACAAACTTGCTTTAATAAAGAATCAACCTGTGATGGTAAAAGCCATGCCACTTTCCATTACCTTTGATCATAGAGCTTGTACCGGAGGAGAGGCAGCGCGCTTTACCAAAAAGTTAGTCGAGCACCTCGAAAGATAGCGAGGAACACCAAAGCGCCGAATCAGAGGATTCGGCGCTTTATCTTTAGTGGACCTACTCTTCGGCGAGTGAGTCTTAAATTTTAAAATTGCCGACTAGCCCATCTAACTGTTTAGACAAGTTCTTTAAGTGTTCACTGCTGGCGTTTAGTTGCTGTGCAACTTGAGCGGTTTCTCCGGTAAACTGATTGATTTCTTCAACATTACGATTGATTTCACCTACCACACTAGACTGCTCTTCAGTCGCGGTCGCCACTTGAATGTTTTGATCACTAATGTGAGTGATATGATGCTCAATCTGTTGCAAGGATTGATTCGCATTAGCGGCACTATCAACCACTAATAAACTCTGATCGCGACCATTAACCATTGCGCTTACCGCACGATTTGATTCACCTTGTAGTCTATCAATCACACCTTGAATTTCTTCTGTCGAGTCAGCAGAAAGGCTCGCTAGCTTACGAACTTCATCCGCTACCACTGCAAAACCTCTACCTTGCTCTCCTGCACGAGCAGCTTCAATGGCTGCGTTCAATGCGAGTAAATTGGTTTGCTCTGAAATACCGCGGATCGTGTCCAAGATCGAGCTGATGTCTTCTACTTGGCTAGCTAACGACGTCACCACATCACTTGCCTGCTCAAGCTCCTGTTTTAGCTCACTGATTTGTTCGCCGGCACTGCCAACGACTTGTGATCCAGATTGCGCCTGACTTGTCGCTTCTTTCGCAACTTCCGCTGCTTGCGCTGCATTGGTCGCAATTTCACTGACCGTTGCCCCTAATTGATGAATCGCTGTAGCGACTTGAGTGGTTCGGTCACGTTGATTAGTACAGTGCCCTTGCGTTAATCCCGCATGTTCTGAGACTTGTTGCGCCGTTACGGCAAGCTCCTTAGAGTTCATCGCCACTTCTTTGATTGACTCATGAACACGGCTTACAAAGACGTTAAAGCTTGTTGCGATGGAAGAGAGCTCGTCCTGCCCACCAAGCTCAACTCGTGTATCTAGCGCCATATTGTCCGCTGCGTTAGAGATAGAGTTTTGAAGGTGCGCAACTCTGCGTTTTAAGCTAACCACAGTTACAACCGAAATAATCAGTGAAACCAATAAGCCGACACCAATAATGGTGAACAGTTGCTGCTGTCCATTAGTGTAATCACTTTCACTTTGCGCATATTGCTCTTGAGCTTGAACCAACAATGTATCAAGAATCTTATTGGCGTGATTTTTTAGAACACCGTAAGTTTTAGCATATTTAGCTTTGTATATTTGACGGGCACTTTCTAAATCATTTTTTTCTAGTACAGCCAGCATTGGTGTCAGTTCTTCACGCACCATACGTTCAAACTCTTGAAGAAGTAGTGTCACTTCTTGCTTCAGCTCTGGGGTAGCCTGAGCTTCAACCGCATATTCAATGGCTTGGCGCATTTCAGGTATATCTTCTTCACGAGTTTCTTTCACCCGCGTCAGAACACCTTTCTTATCCCGCAACGAACTGTCTTGCAGAAGCATCATATCTATCCCGACGCGCATTCGAGGTATCCGCGATGCGACTTCCGCCATGGAGCGCATCGGTGCAGAGGTATTGAGAAATAGCTTCTCAGATTGAAGTTGAATACGTGACATACTGTTGAATCCAGTAATGCCGATGATAACTAAAGCCAAACATGGCAGCAGCACCGCAAAAATTAAGCGGCTTTGTAGGGTGAATTTATTGGCAAACATTGTCGTTCCTTCTTACAACTTTATTATTATTCTTACAATTTATACATTCGATAATAACGACATGCTTTGGTATGAGACACCTTTCTTAATGCTGTTTATAGTGTTAAATGATTTCTATGATTTTTATGTACAAAAGCCCCGCTACTCGACGCGTAGCGGGGCATAGAGAAAAATACTATTACGATAAGCGATTAATCCTATTTAGTTAGCTCTTGGTTTAGTTCTGGCAAGATCTCAAATAAATCACCCACTACCCCGTAATCTGCCACCTCAAAGATAGGCGCATCAGGATCACTGTTGATAGCCACTATGACCTTAGACTCCTTCATTCCCGCTATGTGCTGAATGGCGCCTGAAATACCAACTGCGATATACAGATCTGGAGCCACTATTTTGCCCGTTTGCCCAACTTGTAAATCATTCGACACGTAACCTGCGTCCACTGCAGCTCGTGATGCACCAATCGCCGCCCCCAACTTGTCCGCTAACTGTTCTACCAAGGCAAAGTTTTCTTTGCTGCCAACACCGCGTCCTCCCGAAACCACGACTTTCGCGGCGGTTAAATCCGGGCGTTCGGTTGCAGTCACTACTTGATCGAGAAACTCGGTATTGATTGAAGGAACATCTAAATCGATGGCCTCTACGTCCGCACTATAAGTGCTGTCAAATAGGGCTTTATCAAACGCGGACTCTCGAATAGTCATAACAAGAGTTGAGTCATTGGACTGTACTTTCGCCAATGCGTTGCCTGCGTATATTGGACGAACAACGGTATTCGACGCCTCTATCGATATCACATCAGATAGCTGCCCCACATCAAGCAGTGCCGCAATACTCGGCATTAGGTCTTTACCCAACGAACTCGATGTCATCAGAATGTGCGAGTAAGGCGTCGCTAGAGCGGCGATCATTGGCGCGAGTCGCTCACTCAATGGAACCTTCAATCTTGGGTCAGACACGACAATCACTTTATCCAATGACCTATACCCGACACAGGTTTGAACGAGCGAATCATTGATCTCACCAATCAACAACAAATGAATGGGAGCATCTTGTGTGTGTTTAGAAAGTTGAGATGCTGCCTCAATAGCGGATTGAGTGCTAGGGCTTAATTGTTCCCCAATGTGTTCAGCGAGTACTAAAATTTGATAGTTCATATTTATCCCCACCTACTCTATGACTTTCGCTTCATTACGTAGTTTATCGAGCAATTCAGCCACATCTGCAACTTTCACCCCTGCACTTCTGGCAGCCGGAGCCATAACTTCAACAACGGTTTGGGTATCGTTGACACCAACACCTAACTCTTCTGGGGTTGTAATTTCCATCGGCTTGCGTTTTGCTTTCATGATATTGGGCAAGGACGCGTATCGCGGCTCATTGAGACGAAGATCAGAACTGATCACGGCAGGCAATGCTAATTTAAGCCGTTCGAGCCCTCCGTCTACTTCTCTTTCCACTTCAGCATATCCACCATCAACCGAGATTTTGGAAGCAAATGTAGCTTGAGGCCGCTGTGTTATTGCAGCCAGCATTTGTGCCACTTGATTATTGTCTGTATCGATCGACTGTTTTCCTAACAGAACCAACCCAGGTTGCTCTTTGTCCATAAGTGCTTTCAGTGTTTTAGCCACCGCTAGAGGCTGACAAGGTTTCTCTACATTGACATGAATCGCTCGGTCAGCACCAAGTGCCAATGCAGATCTCAGCTGCTCTTGGCAAGCCTCATCACCTAGAGAAACAACCACCACTTCACTTGCCAAATCAGCTTCTTTCAAGCGTATGGCCTCTTCCACTGCAATTTCGCAAAATGGATTGATTGTCATCTTCACATTCACGTTCTCAACGCCACTGCCGTCTGCCTTCACGCGCACTTTAGTATATGGGTCAATCACACGTTTAATTGCTACAAGTACTTTCATAAAGCCTCCAGCTACAAGCACTAATTTGAGCTTAGTAAAGTTTACGTTTACGTCAACTATAACTATATTTATCAAAAGTCACTCACTAGGGTTGCTCAAGATGGAAAGAGAAAGCATGGAGTTTGATGTCGTTATCGTCGGCGCGGGACCAGCAGGACTCTCAGCGGCTTGTCGACTGGCTCAGTTGGCGCAAAGCCTGCCTGAACCTCTTTCCATTTGTGTGGTTGAGAAAGGCCCGGAAGTCGGTGCACATATTCTCTCTGGAGCGGTTTTCGAAACAACAGCGCTTGACGAACTGTTTCCTAATTGGCGAGAGCTCAAAGCGCCCGTAACGACTTCAGTATCTCAAGATGAGCTTCTTTATCTCACGTCCTCGCATAATAGTATGGTTATCCCAAGTTTCCTTACTCCACTTGCAATGCAAAACAGCACTAGCAACTGCGTCATTAGCTTAAGCAAATTGTGTCGTTGGCTCGCCCAGCAAGCTGAAAACCTTGGTATCGAGGTGTTTCCCGGCTTTCCCGCCAAAGAGATTTACTTTGATGATGAAGGCAAAGTGGCTGGCGTTATCACTGCCGATATGGGGCTGGATAAAAATGGTGAGCCCAAAAACACGTTTCAAGCCGGTATTATCCTCAAGGGCAAGCATACTCTATTTGCTGAAGGGGCCAGAGGTCATCTTGGTAAGGTGCTCAAAGACCGTTTTCAGCTTTCAGCTCAGACCCAACCTCAGCATTATGCGCTGGGAATAAAAGAGGTCTGGCAACTCCCGGATAATGACGAAAGGTATAAACCTGGCTTAGTTATACACTCAACGGGCTGGCCACTTAGCGAATCTGGCACTACCGGCGGCGGGTTTCTTTATCACTTGGAAGACAATCTACTGGCTGTCGGCTTGATTACTGATCTCAATTACAGCAACCCTTATGTTAGTCCTTTTGATGAGTTCCAAAGGCTCAAACACCACCCTCGGTTTTCACAGTACCTCAAAGACGCAGAGCGCATAGCTTATGGCGCACGAGCGATTGCCAAAGGTGGACTACACTCACTGCCTAAACAACAGTTCCCAGGGGGGTTGCTCATTGGTTGTGATGCAGGAACTCTCAATGCCGCGAAGATTAAAGGCTGTCACACGGCGATGAAGTCTGGGCTGCTTGCTGCCGAAGCGACATTTAAAGCATTACAGAGCAACCGAATCGAGGCAGATTACCAAAGTGAGTTTGCCAACTCTTGGCTATATAAAGAGCTTAACCAACATCGCAACTTCCCTGGAAACGTCCATCGCTTTGGTTCTCTGCTTGGAGGAGCGCTGTCATTATTTGAACAAAACATATGGCATCGATTAACAAACGGAAAGTCCGGGTGGGATATCAAAGATCCTCAAGCCGATTACTCGACCCTTCGAAATATTTCGCGTTGTCAGCCAATCAATTACCCCAAACCGGATGGCAAGATTAGCTTTGATAAAACGTCGTCTGTTTATCTATCTTCCACGTTTCATGAGGAAAACCAACCTTGCCATTTACGACTTGAAGATGAGCGGATTCCAATTACGCAGAATTTGCCGTTGTTCGACGAGCCTAGTCAACGCTACTGCCCGGCCGGCGTTTATGAAGTGCTCAACGAGGACGGGGAATACACGCTCCAAATAAACGCAGCAAATTGTTTACACTGCAAAACCTGTGACATCAAGGACCCAACACAGAACATCAACTGGGTGCCACCAGAAGGCGGTGGACCCAATTACACTACAATGTGACGCTATTTGGTGTGAAGTCTTGCTCTACCTTGTGATGAAACATAGACACCCGGTCCAGAACATTGGTCAGATTATTCTGTTCAAGAACGGTCAAATCATTCACTAATAGCATGTCGTTTATTTGTCTTAAGTCACTGTATTCAATAATTTGATTCATAAAGCGAAGATGCCAGATATGGTCAAAGATATACACCATTTCTCGGTAGGTTTTGGCGTCAATTTCTTGTGCAGCATGCAGCGCTTTTAAGCGTTCAATGGTGTTACTTTCCCGTATGTCGTATTTCAATGCATATAAGCGACAGAATATTTCCATCGGTCTTAAACACTGCTTAAGGTGAATCACCTGGCGCCCTTCATTGAGTTCAGTAATTAGTTGCCCATCACTATCAAGGGGAATCGCATGACTCAAACAATTTTGCGCGTATACGCCTAAAAACTCGGGGTTCTTCTTTAACTGCTCTTGAATATGGGCTTGAATCCCATCCGCTAACTTCGCGTCGCCAAATGTTGAGCGGATATCGAAGAAAACGTTCAACTCCAAGATCCCTTCTGGCGTTGCTTCTTCTATCCAATGAGTGAAGTTATTGTGCCACTCCTTTTCACTCAAGCACCATTGATGGTTAGAGGCCATGATTAAGCCATCACAATAGCTGTATCCGGCTTGATTCAACATCGCGCATACCTTTTCCGCCAAATGGAGGAAATAACGTCGTGTCGCTTTGAGGTCTTGCTCATCAGGGGTTTCAAAGACTATTGCGTTATCTTGGTCAGAGAAAAGCGTCATATCGTGGCGCGCATTGCTGCCAAACGAAAGGAACGAGAAAGGTACAGGAGGTTGGCCAATTTCTTCAATAGTTAACTCGATAAAACGACAGATCGCCGCGTCATAAGTACTTCCGATCAATCTTCTTAAGTGGTCAGGACGAGTACCAGACGCAATCATCTCACGGATTAAGTCGGTCAATCGATTGAGTGATTCAATCACATGAGAGTGGCTTTCACCTTGTTCAATATCGGCAACGATACTGTCGTTTGTTTTATGATGCGCCGAACTTGGTGTAACGGAATGAAAACTCGCACCATACACTTTACGTACAATTGGTCGAAACGAAATAACGTGCCCCAATTTCTCCGATAAAAATATACGCGATGTACTCAAGATAATGTCGATTTCTCGCCCACTTTTCGTGACGATTTGCGCTTCAAATTCAGCTGGCTCAGCTTCATGATTAAAGAGCTGCAATAAGTGTTGTAGAACACGTTCATTTTGCTCAGCCGGAGAGAACAACTCTTGCCAAATAGTCTGAGACTTTAGCTCCGTGTCAGTATAACCAAGCAGTTGATGTAATCGCGTATTGGAAAAGACAATTTTCCCATCAGCTTCCAGTATGTAGCCTTCATTGGATGACTCCACCAAAGCTTTATAGCGGTTTTTCGCTTCGTACAAAGCGACTTCTGCACGTAGTTTTCGTTTATCAATCGCTTTTGATTGAGCGATGACGTACAGCATGATCAAAGCCAACCCGAGCGTGATCGCGACAAAGACCCGATATAGGGTGCTTTCAAGGCGATCGATTTCTTGTTGAACATCCTCTAGATAAACGCCTGTGCCAACAATCCACTGCCACTCTTCGACACCTTCAACATAGGTCATTTTAGGTGCCGTAATCGTCGCGTCATCTTTCCACTGCCAGAGATATTCTAGATACCCTTCGTGAGAAGTTTCGACTAACTTCGTCAACTCGACGAAAATAGGAAATTCAGAGCTTTTTTCGTTTTCATAGTAATGAGTTAAATCTTGATTGGTTAAGTCACTTCGATACGGGTGCATTATCATGCGTGGGTGCATGTCCGTGATGAAGAAGTAATCTTTGTTCTCTGGCCCATACCTCATTGATTTAATATCAAGAGCCGCCTTGCGTTGCGCTTCGTCTAACGTTAATACACCCTCTCCCTCCATGGTGACATAACGGTCGACAACGCTCACTGCCGTTGAGGTTAACTCCTTTAGCATCTGCTGTTTTTGACCAACCATCGAGTCTTCAACTAATGGCAGAATCAAATAAATTATTGTCGTGACAAATAGAATGATGGCGCTAATCGTTGGTAAAACTATTCTTAACCCAAAACGACTGAGCGGTGAATCTTGTTCACTTCTCGCGGCATTTAATCCATTAAAATAGTCCGCTAACTCCGTCTCATCCAGCACATCACCTAGCTGGTTGTCATGACTGGTGTCGTGATATTTAGCTGTGAACGAGCCATTTTCAAAGTCTGCTCGCGTAGGCAGGTATCCGTGATAATCATCACGAACATGCGTTTCTAACACGTCTTTGATCTGTTGAGCAGTATACTTATCGCCAAACTCCTGAATCGCTTCTGCCAACGCTTCTTTACAATGTCGGAAGCGTCGGTGTGAGTAAGGGTCAAACTCCAGTTCTTTAGCCATTGTTTCGCAATGACCTTGCCCGTTGTAGTCAAAAAAGCCATCAATCCAACGGTGAATGTCTTCAGCCCTAATCCCGTATAACTGTTCCGTTCTATCTGCGTGTTCAGAAATTTTCATTACTATTTAGTCATTTCCTTGCATATTGATAAATAAATCAAAAATGTGTTGTGCGTAGCATTTTTGTGACGAAGCAATCATCAAGCCGATGTCATCGGAGCCTTTTTTAATCGAAATCAATAATGAACCAATACCTCTTTCCTAGTATGAGGCCAATGTTTTGACTCGATTTTTGACAAGATGCCCAAGAGTTGTCTTGTTTTCATCAACGAAGTGATTCTATGTTTTTCCCGCCTTTTCAATTAGATAAGGCTCTTGGTAGCGTCTGGGATGTCGTCTCGTACTGATCGAAGGTCAGTATACCAAGTGTAAGAGGAATGCTAATTGACATGGTTCAACTTCGTCTCAATACAAAGGAAGACGAAATGTCTAACAAGAGTAAAACCTTTTATAGGGATATGCGTAAAAAAGCGCATGAATTTGAGAGCCGCGAAGAGTTTCTCAACCATGATTTAAAAATCATGAACTTCCGCCGTTGGGGTATTCATTTACCCTCACGTGACTACAGTGTAGAACTTGAAGATTTAGTGCCAGCGCTCGCGGCAACAATCGGTAAAGTGGTCATGGTGACCGCAATGGTTGCGGTATTTGCAGCACAATTTGGCTTATCTCCAGAATTCGTTGCAGAAAACGTTCGATATGAGCTACTGATAGCCGGTGCTCTGTTTGTTATTCTTTTCTCAGCAATTTTAAACCCTAACTCTAACCTTGCGGGCACTCACGGCCCGATGATTCCATTAATACCCTTAATTGCTGCAGCGGGCGGACACCCGTTGGCTTTGGGTATCATGGTGTGTATGTTCGGCTTTATCCTCGCGTATACCAAGGGCGGTTCTAAGCTAATGACGCTCACTGGCGTCGGCGTCCGGGGCGGTCTTCTTATCTATTTAGGCGCTGTCGGCCTGATTGGTCAAATCAATAAAACCGAGGCTTGGGCAGCAAGCACTGATCAAGGCTACATCTCGTTCGCGGTAATCGGTGTGACTCTAGCCGTTTATGCCTACCTGGCTAAAATCAACAAACGTTGGCTAGCAATCCCACTGTGTTCTCTCATTGCGGGTATCGTCGCTTATGTGTTGGGCGCAGAGTTTGCCTTTACGACCGAGCCAGGACTTCCACACTTTAGTCCATTCTACTGGTGGGGCGAAGACACAGGTTGGCAGCTAGGCTGGCCTAATCTAGAACACTTCATTGCAGTAACACCATTTGCTTTATTAGCAGTAGCAATGTGGTCTCCTGATTATCTGGGCCACCGAGTGTTCCAAGAGCTGAACTACCCTAAAGAAGCAAAAGGCGTACTAATGGACGTTGATGACACTATGATGGTGGCTTCTATTCGCCAAGGTATCGGTTCTTTCCTTGGTGGTGGTAACCTAGCGTCTTCTTGGGGTACTTACATGATCCCAGCAGCTATCGCTAAGCGCCCGATTCCAGGTGGTGCACTTCTAACCGGCATAATGTGTATTGCCGCAGCCGTCATTGGTTATCCAATGGATCTTGCAATGTGGGAACCTGTTCTGCGTGTTGCATTGATCGTAGGTGTTTTCTTGCCACTGCTAGAGGCTGGTATGCAAATGATTCACAAGCACAAAGATTCGCTAAGTGCTGGTATTTGTATCTTCGCTTGTGCCTTCGTTAACCCAGTATTTGGTTGGGCAACCACTATGCTTCTCGATAACATGGGGCTAATTGGTGATCATGAACGTGCAAAAGAGCTATCAGCGAAAGATAAATACCTGATCCCCGGTGTAGCATTCGTTATTTGTGTTGGCTCACTTGCGATTGTGGGTCAATTGCCAGGAATCCCTGCACTAATTGGTTAAAACATAACGGGTAAACCCGAACAATTGATAAGCGTAGGTCGTTTCGGCCTGCGCTTTTTTTATACGCTATCGACTCAAAATCAGACTGTACAAAAATCATCCACACACCATAAGTTTTTCCCACTCTTCTACTCATCAAATCTATCAATGGAAATCGTTTTCGATACAAAAAATCAACAATATTTGAAAAATATTCAATTTGGTTGAAAAAGAGATTCCAATCACATTTTATTTGGTTATAATTCGCGCCCATTGCGCTTTACGTTGATAAACGCAAACTTAATTTGAATAAATAGACTGTTAACCCATCCTCAAATCGAGGACAACCGAGAAATAAAATGAGCAAGATTGATAAAGCAATGCGCATCCTGCTAGCAGGTTTCTGTATCAACCTTTGTCTTGGCATCCTGTATGCTTGGAGTGTATTCAACAAAGCGCTAGTTACTGAGTCAGGCTGGAGTGCAGCTGAAGCATCGGCACCTTACGCTACTGCAACGATTACCTTCTCTATCTGTCTTCTTGTTGCGGGCATTCTTCAAGACCGTATGGGTCCACGTTTGATCCTTATCCTTGGCACTGTTCTAACAGGTCTAGGTATGATCGCATCTAGCTTTGTTAGCTCGCCAATGATGCTGAACATCACATTTGGTGTGATCACTGGTGCAGGTATCGGTTTTGGTTATGCATGTCTTTCTCCTTCTGCGATGAAGTGGTTCCACTCTTCGAAGAAAGGTATGGTTAACGGCATCATCGCAGCAGGTTTCGGTCTAGCAGCTATCTACCTAGCTCCTGTGACATCTGCGCTGATCGACAGCATGGGCATCCAAACAAGCTTCCTAGTTCTTGGTGTTGGCATCCTTGCTATCGCTGTTCCGCTAGCAGCAACAATCAACAACCCACCAGCGGATTACACGCCAGCTGAACCTAAAGTAAAAGAAGGTCAAGCACCTAAGGCTGTTAAAAAGTCTGACGACCTAACGTGGAAAGCAATGCTTAAAACGCCACAGTTTTACTCTCTATGGATCATGTACGCGTTCGCCGCTTCTGTTGGCTTGATGATTATTGGTAACATCACAACTATCGCAAGCGTTCAAGCGAACCTACCAAACGCGGTTTACCTAGCGTCTATCCTTGCAGTATTTAACTCAGGCGGTCGTGTTGCAGCTGGTATGCTTGCAGACAAGATCGGTGGCGTACGTACTCTTCTTCTAGCGTTCGTTCTACAGGGCATCAACATGGTTCTGTTTGCAACATTCAAAACTGAGTTCACGCTAATCATCGGTACAGCAATCGCAGCAGTAGGTTACGGTACGCTTCTAGCTGTATTCCCTACTCTAACGGCTGAATTCTACGGTCTGAAGAACTACGGTACTAACTACGGCGTGCTATACACAGCATGGGGTATCGGTGGTGCAATCGGTGCAGCTGTTGTTGGTTTCTCAATGACTAACGGTGACGGTTACACGCTTGCTTACACTATCTCGGCGGCAATGATGGCGGTATGTATCGTACTAGCGTTCATCACTAAGCCACTGACTGAAGCGAAAGTAGCGCAACTGAAAAACGCTTAATCGCCAGTCCAGTTCTATTTATCTAATAGATCTGCAGAAATTGATTCGAAAAAGGCTTAACCTATGGGTTAAGCCTTTTTTATTGTTAGTTGGTTATGGAAAACACCGTCGAACTCGCGCCAGATTACTATCTCGATAACTTCTTTAAACTCACTCAGCACGCTACAGAATGGTACAGCGACTTACTTTGCTCAGATGAGCACCAATGGCTATCCGCATTTGAGAGCTTGAACAAACCCGCACAGTGCCTTCTTGTTCGCCTATACAGCCGTAAAGGTTGCTGGTTTCGCAGCGACAAACTCAACTATCAAGAAATCGAGAATATCCAGTCTGCTTTGGATGAACTGGCAGCTCATGACTTTGTCTCGCTCTCCCCTGACCTAACAACGCAAGAGTTAGCAGCGAATCTACTGACTAAGCCAGAGATTGTCACGCTCTATCCTGAGCATCCTAAATCCCTCAAGAAAGAGGCGTTAGTGGCATGCCTGAGTCAAGAGCGTTTCGAGCTATTTGAAGCTCTGGATTTCACGGTGATTAAGCTTAACTCCGCACACATGATTGATGTTTTGCTGACGCTGTTTTTTGCTAATACCCATCAAGACCTCAGCCAGTTCGTGCTCGATGATTTAGGCTTACACCAATTCGAACAATACCAGTTAAGTAAAGCGCGTCGATTCTTCGAGAGTAGAGAGCAAATCGATCGCCTTATTGAACTCAGCCAACTCTCCAACCTTTATTGGCAATGCGACAGAAAACAAAAAGCGAA